>DATHOI010000374.1:0-11403 GCA_035485095.1 Polyangiaceae bacterium
TCGCGGACCCCGCGAGCCCGTTCGGTCGGCGCGCCCGGGAACGCCTCATTTCATCGACCGGGCTATCTGCGCAGGGCGTCAATTTTGCATTGGAACGCTGCCTCGAGTGTCGACCGAGCGAAGCCGAGCTCACCGCCCTCATCGACTCGACCGCGCCCTCAGCGCAAGCTCATGTGCTGCTCTCGGCCAACGTCTTCGTCGCGGCGCACCGCGCGCTCGCGCTCGCGCTCGCGTCGGCCCCAACCGTGACCGTACGGCCATCGCGGCGAGAACCGGAAATGGCCGAGCTACTGCTGGAAGGCGCGCCGGAGTCGTTCCAACTGAAGCCTGAGCTTTCGCCCGCAGCGGGCGATCAGCTTTGGGCCTACGGCAGTGATGACACGTTGCGAGCTCTGGCTGAACGGCTCCCTCCGGGCGTCGTCCTTCACGCCCATGGTTCCGGCTTCGGCATCGCGGTGCTCGACCGGCAGCCGTCCGACACCGAGCTTGCTGGCCTCTTGCCAAAGCTGGCAGAGGAGGTCGCGCTCTTCGATCAGCGCGGCTGCCTGAGCCCGCGCGTCCTGCTGTTGACGGGTAGTCCTGAATTTGCGCGTGAAGTGGCGCAGGCGCTCGCGGTCGAGCTTTCGGCGCTCGAGACCCGCATCCCGCGCGGGCACCTCGACCCAGAAGAAGCCGCGGAAATTACGGCCTATCGCGACACGGCGAGCTACGCGGGCGAGATTTTCTCGGCTGGGCTCGGCTTCGTCAGCGCCGGCACGAGTAGCGTATTTTTGCTGCCCCCGGTCGGGCGCAACCTGCACGTGCTACCGACCAGCGACCTGCTTGGCAGCATCTCCGGCTTCTCTTCACTCGTAACGACTTGTGCCGTCGCTGGCAGCGCGGAGCTTGCTGACACGCTTCGACGCACCTTGATCGGCGTGCGGTGTTGCGACTTCGGACACATGCAGACGCCGCCGTTCGACGGTCCGGTAGATCGCCGAGCTAGGCGCTTCTAGCCGCCCGCGGCCTTGTCGGCGCGTTCTTTGGCGTGCTCGATAATCGGACGAGCCTGTGCGGCGCTGAACCCGAGGTGCTCGCCCAGATCCTTGAGCACCTTCTCTTCGGCTTTGGTTTGTTTGCCGTCCGCGTGCGTGAGCAGCGCAGCGTGAGCCAGCAGGAGCTCGCGATCGGCGGGCTCGAGCGCATCGAGCGGCACGTCGTCCTTGATCGTGCGCTTCTTCTTGGCAAATTCCTTGATCTCGGCTTCGTCTTCGTCACTCGCGCCGAAAGCCCAGAGCAAGCTGTCGATCATGCCGATCTCCGGCTCCTTGACCGTGCCGTCCGCCCAAGCCACGGCGACCAGAGATCTAACGATGTTTTTCTCGGAAGGCGTCATAGCTAGTCAACATATCCCAACCGGCGGCGCCTCTCGCCGATTTCTAGTTTTTGCTTCGTTTTCGCCGGGCTCGCGGCTCACAGCGCGGCACCCGAGATCATTTCTCAGGACACGAGCCGCAGGCGGCGACGGCCGTCGGCGGCTGCGTCGGGGCCGGATGTCTGAGTCGCGTGCGCCGCATCGAAGGGCCGCAACACGACGCTGAGCGGGCTGTCCGGCAGTGGCAGGTGCTGGTTCTTGGCGTAGACCGGATGCCGTCCGTGCGTCTTGTACCACTCGGCCACGGTGGCCGTTTTCTTCATCTTCTCGATGATCTGCCGGAAGCCGACGCCAGTGTTGTATGCGCAGAACGAGATCTCTCCCATCTGCGTGCCGTACGGGATGATGCACATCTCCGTGCGCCGGAAGTCGTAGTTGAATAGATCCTGAAACCACATCCCGGCGACGAACAGAAAGCGCCACTCGAATTTGTGCGCGTCCCCTTCACTCTCGCCTACTTTCGAACCGGTCGCGCCGATCTGACTGAGGAATTGGCGAGCGAACTCGGTAAAACTGTAACCGGGAGGCGCCTTGTCGGCGTCGAAGTTGCGCAGCAGCGAGAGTGCGATGCCCGTCATGGTCTGCTTGCGGCTCTGCCCGGCATCCGCGATGCCTTGTAAGTCGAGCAGGACCTGGTCGAGATTCAAGAACTGCGAGACCGGGACCATCTGCTTGGTCCTCTTGTTCACCAAGAGCGCCGTGCCGATGCCGCAGTTTGGGTGACAGCCGCACTTGAGCGCGCCAAATTCCGCGCTTTGCCCGAGCATTAGATCGACCACGTCGCTGAAGGGGTTCATGGCCGACAGCGGAAACCAGTCCCGCATTGGTTCCGTCACGCCGAGCTGACCATGCAGATCATGCACCAGGTGGCTGAGCGTGTAACGTTCACGCTGACGGCGCGCGTCGTCGATGTCCTCATCACGGCCCGTAAAACTGACGGGCTGGAACGACACGACCGTCACCTTGTCGGCGTTGTCGATGGCAAACTTCACGATCGGCCCGACTTGCTCGTTGTTGACGCCGTTGACGACCGTCACGACGAGCACGACGTCGATCCCGGCACTAGCCAAATTCTCGATCGCGCGTAACTTCACGTCGAACAGATTGCCGACTTTGCGGTGGCTGTTGGCCTCGTTCGTGACGCCGTCGAATTGCAGGTAGCAGAGCCGTAGCCCCGCCTTCTTGGCGGCGTGACAAAACTGCAGGTCTTGCGCGAATTTCACGCCGTTGCTGGCGCACTGCACGCAGAAGTAGCCCACGTCACGGGCGTACTTGATGGACTCCAGGAAGAACGGACTGAGTGTCGGTTCGCCTCCGGAGAATTGCACGCTGAGCTGACGGCGTGGCTTGATGGCCAGGCTGTCGTCCAGAATCTGTTTGATGTCCGACCATTCGAGCTCGTGCACGAACCCAACCTGATTCGCGTCCATGAAACACGGATCGCACATCATGTTGCAGCGGTTGGTCAGGTCGACCGTGAGCACGGAGCCGCGGCCGTATTTGATGGTCGAGCTGCCATGGTTGCGCAACGCCGTCTTGGGCGCTTCGAAGTCCCGCCCTGGAAACAGGCTTTCGATGCGCGCCATGAACGCCGGATCCATGCTCATGACGTCCTCGAACTCGCCGTGCTTTGGGCACGTCTTGACCATCAGGACCTGGCCGTCACGCTCCAGGATGTCCGCTTTGATCTCGCCGGGGTTTCCCTCCACGAACGAGCGCAGATCCTCCGCACCCGAGAGCACGGCGTCTCGCACTTCTTTCACGCAACGCGGGCAGAGTGAGTCGGTGCGGCGCGGCCAACCGAGCTGCGGCTTGGTTCGCTCTTCCTTGCGCAGGAGCGGCGCGGGCGCCCATTTGGGTTGCATGCGGCCACCGGGAAAACGCTCGTTGTACTTCTGATAGAGCGGCCAAACCCGGTTGACGGCTTTGCCCACGAGCTTCTCGGTCTCGAGGGTGATACGTTCCAAAGCCTTCTGCATAGGCGAGAGCATACACGTACCGAGGCGTCCACCAAGAACCATTTGAGCCTCTCGTCTATCGGAAAATCGCCGATTTTCAAGGGCAATTTGTCACGATCTCTCCACCCGCCGAGCGCCGCACAGTGCCACACCCGCAGTCGCGGCGCGTCGTAGCGAGTATTGACGATGCTAGGCTCGGGTTCATTCATTCGCAATCACCATGCAGCCGCTCATCGTCGCCAGTGATCTGCATTTGTCGGCTGACGCCTCGGCAGGCACCGTGCGCGATCTCGCGAGCGTGCTGCAGAGTGCGCCGAATCACGAGCTCATCCTAGCGGGTGACGTCTTCAATCTGTCGTGGGAGGCTCCCGGCCGCTCAGCGGTCGCGGCGATCTCCGCGCTGATCGACGCATTCCCTGATTTGAAAGCAGCGCTTCGCACACACGTATCGAGCGGCAATCGCCTGACCTTCCTGGCTGGGAACCACGACGCGGGCTTGATGGCTGGGGGGGTCCGTGAAGCACTGCTGCAAAAACTCGAGCTTCTGCCGAATGCAGCGCTCGAGATCGCACCCTGGTTCGTGCGCCGCGCGCAGGTGCATATCGAGCATGGCCACTTCTACGACCCGGATAACGCGCCCGCGCATCCGCTCGCGGAGTGGTCACCCGAGACCGAGCCGCTCGGCATCGCGATCACGCGCCGCTTCGTGCGACCCAGCGGCGCGTACCATTTTTCGCACGCGCACGACACGACGCCGCTCGCTGGCATCGCCAAGGCCTTTCGCGTGTACGGCGCGCGCACGCCATTGATCATCGCAGAATGGTTCCAAGTCGCCGCAGGCTTGTGCAAGGAGACGCGGCAACGAGACCGGTTCGACGCCGAGCACGCCACCGGCCAGCTCGCGCTCGAAGGCTTCGCCGAGCTCGTCGAGCTCAGTCCGGCCGTGCTCCACGCGCTCTTGGAGTCAGGCGCGGTGCCCACTCATCGCGATTTTCGAAGAACCTTCATGCGCTTGTACTTCGATCGCGTGTTCGCGACTGGAAGCCTGCTGCTCAGCGCAGCGGCATATCTCGCCTGGAAGAGCCGCGCCGCTGGCATGGCCGGACTCCTTGCTGGTCTATATTTGATTCAGTCCGTGCAACGCACGGGCAACCGCTACGAAGACCTACCCGTCGAGCGCCTTCGTGCGGCGGCGCAGCGCGTGCGTGAATTGACGGGCGCAGAGGCGGTGATTTTCGGGCACACGCACCAAGTCGATCAGGTCCCGGGCTACGCCAATTCCGGCTCGTTCGGTTACTCCGGACAGAGCCGGCCCTACGTGCACGTGGATGAAGCGGGGACGCTCAGCTCGCGACGCGTTTAGTCCGCACACCGAGCGCGTCCGCTATTTTTGGGCTCACCGAAGAAGCGCCAAAGCTCTTGGGCGCCTCAAAGCGTCGCCAAAATGGCGTTCAGTGTCTTGCTTGGACGGAGCGCTGCTGAAGCCTTGGCCTCGTCCGGCTGATAGTAACCGCCGATGTCCACTGGCTTGCCCTGCACGGCGAGCAGCTCTTTTACGATCGTATCCTCTGCCGCACTGAGCTTCTCTGCCACCGGCGTGAACAAGCCCTTCAGGTCGGCGTCTTTGCTCTGTTCGGCGAGCGCCTGCGCCCAATACAGCGCGAGGTAAAAATGGCTACCACGGTTGTCGATGCCGCCCACCTTGCGCGACGGAGACTTGTCGTTCTCGAGGAACTTGCCGTTCGCCGCGTCGAGCGTTTCAGCCAGGACCTTGGCCTTGTCATGTTTGAACGTGATGCCCAAGTGCTCGAATGACGCCGCCAGCGCGAAGAACTCGCCGAGCGAGTCCCAGCGCAAGTAGTCCTCCTCGGTGAATTGCTCGACATGCTTCGGCGCGGAGCCACCAGCGCCCGTCTCGAACAAGCCGCCCCCGTTCATCAAGGGCACGATGGAGAGCATCTTCGCGCTCGTGCCCACCTCGAGGATAGGGAACAAGTCCGTCAGGTAATCCCGCAAGACGTTGCCGGTGACCGAAATCGTATCCTTACCCGCCTTCAGCCGTTCGAGCGTAAATTCGGTCGCTTGAGCCGGCGGTAAGACGCGAATGTCGAGCCCTTTGGTGTCGTGCTCGGCCAAGTACTTCTCGACCTTCGCCAGAATCTGCGAGTCATGCGCGCGCTTCGCGTCGAGCCAAAACACCGCGGGCGTAGCACTCAGGCGCGCACGACTCACGGCGAGCTTCACCCAATCCTGCACCGGTGCGTCCTTGGTTTGGCACGCGCGCCAGATGTCGCCTTCCTCCACCGTGTGCTCGAGCAAGACTTTGCCAGCGCTGTCCGTGACGCGAATGCTGCCCTTGCCCTGTGCGATGAACGTCTTGTTGTGCGAGCCGTATTCCTCGGCAGCCTGCGCCATGAGTCCGACGTTTGGCACGGAGCCCATGGTCTTCGGATCGAACGCGCCGTGCTTTTTGCAAAATTCAATCGTGGTTTGGTACACGCCGGCGTAGCTGCTGTCCGGAATGAGGGCGAGCGTGTCGGCGAGCTTGCCTTGCGCGTCGTACATCTTACCGCCAGCGCGGATCAGCGCGGGCATCGAGGCGTCCACGATGACGTCACTCGGCACGTGCAGATTGCTGATGCCGTTGTCCGAATTCACGTAGGCGAGGCCGGGGCCCGCGGCGTACGCGGCTCGAATATCCGCCTCGATCGCCGTTTTTTGGTCGCTGGGCAGAGTTTGGATCTTCTCCACCAAGTCCCCGAAGCCGTTGTTCAGATCGACGCCGAGCTGGGCGAACGTGGCGCCATACTTTTCGAACAGGTCCTTGAAGAAGACCCGCACCGCGAGCCCGAAAATGACCGGGTCCGACACCTTCATCATCGTGGCCTTGAGGTGTAGCGAGAACAACACGCCGTCACGCTTGGCGCGCGCGAGTTGCGTTTCATAGAAGGCGAGCAGCGCGCTCTTTCGCAGCACGGTGCCGTCCAGGATCTCTCCCGCTTTGAGCGGCGTTTTTTCTTTGAGCACTTTGACCGCGCCATCGGCGCCGACAAACTCGATCTTCGCGTCCGTCGCGGCGACCAGCGTGACTGATTTCTCGTTCGAGAAGAAATCATCCTTGCCCATCGTGGTCACGGTGGTCTTCGAATCCGAGGCCCACTTGCCCATCGAGTGCGGGTGCTTGCGCGCGTAGTCCTTCACGGCCTTGGGCGCTCGCCGATCGGAGTTACCCTCGCGCAAGACCGGGTTCACTGCCGAGCCCTTCACGCGGTCGTAGCGCGCCTTGGCATCTTTCTCGGCGTCGGTCTTGGGCACCTCCGGATAGTCCGGAACTGAAAAGCCGTGCGCTTGCAGCTCGGCGATGGCTTCTTTCAACTGCGGCACCGACGCGCTGATGTTCGGCAGCTTGATGATGTTCGCTTCCGGCTTCAGCGTGAGCGCGCCAAGCTCCGCCAATGCGTCCGGGACGCGCTGAGCGGTCGGCAGCAAGTCCGAGAACGTGGCCAAGATGCGACCAGCGAGCGAGATGTCACGGCTCTCGACGTTGATGCCGCTGTGCTTGGTGAACGCCTGGACGATCGGCAGCAGCGAATAGGTGGCGAGCGCGGGCGCTTCGTCGGTCTTGGTGTAGATGATGGTGGGCTGGGCGGACATGAGGAATGGGGCGGAGTCTGCCACCTAACTGCGGCCGGATGGAGTGCTTTTCCGCGCGCGCTAGGCCACGAAAATGACCGCCAAAGTTTCAGAATATCGAGGAGAACGCGGGGCGCAGGCCATATTTGGGCCGATAGCGCTGCTGGTCGGCGGGTAGCCAGAGCACGGAAAACTGCCGGACGCTGCCCGCGTATGCAATGCGGTGCAGACCGCGGCTCAAATGGAACACGCTCGACGTGACAACGTTGCCGTCGAGCGTGAAATTGCCGCTCGTTGCGACGCCTTCTGGCTCGACGAAGTAGTCTGCGTCGCGCACGGCTTCGAAGGTAGGGGCCGTGGAGCTCGCCGCAAAGCGCTGCCCCCACAGCCACAAGTCCGCGCCGTACGGCTGAAAGTGCAGAGTCAGGTAGCGAATCAGCGCCGGTGGTAGGCCGCCGAAGCGAGCGTCCAGCAAGAGCGCGGTGCAGCCTTGCTCGCGAATCGCGCGCGGCACACTGATCGGAAGTACCGCCGCCTCCGCTTGGCGATCGAGCGCACTCGTGTAGAAGCGAAAGCCAACGTGCGGCCGCGCCACGAAACCGCCGGAATTGTCATAGACCGGATCGGTCACGCTGGTCACACGCGCCAGATCGTCGAGCACGCGGTACTGATAGGCGTTGCTCGTAGCGAGCTTCTGCTCCGCCTCTGCAAAGCCAAGGCGCGGCCCGAGCCAGAGCAGGCCGACGACGATCAGGACCGCGCCCGGCAACCGCGCGCGCTCGGGCAAGCGACGAGTCGCGTCGAAGAGCGCGGCTAGGCCGCGCGGCACGAACGCGCACAGCATGCCCAGCCCTGGCAACAGCGCATAGGGAAACGGCGCACGCGCGAAGCCAAAGGAAAAAAGGGCGCTTGCCAGCACGAGCAGCAAAATCAGATCAGGCTCCGCGAGCGGCTCGACGCTCCGCTTGAGCGCGAGCACACTGCGGCCCGCTCCGAGCAGCCCCAGCCCGAACAAGACGAGTGCGCTTTCGAACGCGGGCACTCCGTAAACCGTCCACGCAAAGCCGGGATAGTGCCGCTCGTGATAAGCCGCCCAGACCAGGGTTTGCTGAAACCAAGCGCCCGCCGAGTGAGTCACCGCGAAATAGAGCGCAATGCCGAGCGCAATCAGCAAACAGCCCAACAGTAAGTGGCCAAGTGACTCGAGCAGGTGCGCGCGCGAGCGCCGCCGCAGAGCGTTGAGCAAGAGCACAGCGCCAAGTGGCGCCGAGTAGATGATCGCCTTTTGCGTCGCGAACAGCGCGAGCAGCCACAAAACGCCGACCGCGAACGCCCGCGCTCGCCCCACCGGCGCCGGAAAAAGCAGCGATAGCGCGAAGAGGAACAGGCCGAACGCGACGGCATCCGGGCGGATCTCGGTCGCAAAAAACACGAACGGCGTCGTCGTCGCGGCGACGATCGGCGCCGTGAGCGCGAGAGCAGGCCCGAGCTCGCGATTGATGCGATACAGCCCGAAGCTCGTGAGGGCGAACACCGCGAGCATGAACAAGCGCAAGTGCGCGATGCTCGCTGGACTATCGTTCACGAAAAACGAGTAGCTCAGATACGGCAACGGAAAGTGAAACTCGAAAAAATCGCGATACGGCAATTTGCCGTCCCGCACGAGCCAGGCCGCGTGCGCATACTGAAACTCGTCGATGCTGAAGCGCTTGAACAGCGAGAGACGCGTGACCTCGACCCACGCCATCAGAGCCGCGAGCCCGGCCACGCCGAGGCCCATAAGCGACGCCCAACGGCTCGTGCGGAGCTCCCAAGTCATGGCGCATCGTCCCCGAAAATCAGCGCGAGGCGAGCTTTTTTATGCGTAAAACGGCCCGTCGACGACTGAAATTTGGAAAATGGTCACGCGCCACGTCGCAAGGCGACCAGCCTTCGGCGGCGCGTTCCGACCTACGGCCGAATTACCTGCGTCCCAGGCGGCGGGGTAAAGTTGAACTCGCCACCGGGCGCCTTGGTATTGATCTCGGGATTCAAAAAATCGAACCGGTTGCGGTTGCCTTGCGCGTCGAGCAAGAGGACACGCCGCACCTGATACGTGTTCGCGTCCACGTACAGAATGATCGACTGATACGAGGGGGAGGCTTCCAGTGGGTCGCCAACGATCACGTAGCCACCCTCGAAGCTCATCTGCTTGGCGTCGCGCTTGGTAAACTTGAAGGACTGCTTCAGATTGCCGCCGCCCACCAAGAACGAGAGCGCGGCAGGGTATTGGCTCTTGTCGAGCGGCTGCTCGTACATCTGCTTGTTCTCTTTTTCATACACCTTGACGAGCTTGCCGTCGGACACGACGCGGTTGCCGTTGTTCGTGTAGCGCCAGCTCATTTTGCCGGGCTTCTCGAACACGACGCTGCCTTGGCTGTCGATGGTCTTGTCGTAGGCGCGGACGCGATACTGCTGCTTGAAGCCGGCCTTGAACGTCTTCGAACGGTCGTAGAAGCTCTGCACGCGATCGGCGATCTGCTCGGCGGTCAGCTCGGGCGCGCCCTTGGCCGGCACGGCGGGCTTGGGCGCGGGCGCCGCGCCATCGGCGAAAGCCGAGCCGGCGGGCGCAGCAAGCGCGACGAAACCCAAAAATCCGAACAGAAAAGAGCGGCGAATCATGGCTTTCTTCCTTAGTGCCAGGCTCGGGCCCGGTCAGCCAGCCCCGCTGGCGCACCAGGTAGATGGCAGCTTACGCGGGGCCTTGCAATCATTCAGACGTTCCATACGCTGCCCGAATTCCGAAGCTTGCCGAAACGGCACTATTCCACGAACACTGTAAGCATGTCGCCGCAAAATGCTCGCGCCAAACGGGCGCAAATCAGCTCGGGCGCGGACTTCGAGCTGCACCGTGGCGACTGCTTGGCATGGATGAAAGCGCGAGCGCCAAGCTCGATCGAAGCGATCGTGACCGATCCTCCTTATGGTCTGCGCGAATACTCGGAGCCCGAAAAACGAAAGCTGCGCAGCGGGCGCGGCGGAGTGTGGCGCATTCCCCCGGCGCTCGACGGCTCACCACGCAGTCCGTTGCCGCGCTTCACCGTGCTCACGAGCGCTGAGCAAGACGAGCTCGAGCAATTCTTCGCACTGTTCGCGGAGCGCGCGCTGTCCGTGCTCGTGCCGGGCGGGCACCTATTCATCGCCAGCCACCCGCTCTTGTCGCATCTGGTTTACGGCCCGCTCTTGCGAGCCGGCTTCGAGAAACGCGGGGAAGTGATTCGCCTGGTGCAAACCCTGCGCGGCGGAGATCGTCCGAAGAACGCCCACACCGAGTTCAACGACGTAACGGTGATGCCGCGCTCCGCGTGGGAGCCGTGGGGACTATTCAGAAAACCCTGCGAGGGGCGCGTTCAGGACAACCTGCGGAAATGGGGCACGGGCGGCCTGCGACGTCCGTCGGACGCGCTGCCCTTCACGGACGTCATTCGCTCGTCACCCACGCGCCCGGAGGAACGCCGGCTCGCCGCTCACCCGTCGCTCAAACCGCAGGCATTCATGCGTCAGATCGTGCGCGCGGCGTTGCCGCTCGGTCGCGGCACGATCCTCGATCCGTTCCTCGGCGGAGGCTCGACGATCGCGGCCGCACTCGCGGTGGGGTACGCCAGCATCGGCGTCGAGCTCGACGCGCGCTACCTCAAGCTCGCGCGCGCGGGCATTCCCAAGCTCGCCGCCTTGGCCGTGCGCGACGCCTGAGCTCGGTTGCTTGGGGCGTGGGCCCAGTGCACCGCGGGCAAGCTGCCACACGGCGCGCGCGCTCAACGAATGCGCGAGAGCTTCGGCAACTTGGGGCCGGCGACGCGGGTGCGCCGCTTCTTGCCCAAGAGCGCGCGCAGCCCGCTCGCCGAAACGCGATTCTCAGTCTCGTTGTCGCTCGGACGAAGCGCGCGCATCAGCGCCCCGATGCGCAAATGGGTGATCGCGAGCGCCAGCGCGTCCGCCGCGTCGGCGGGCGGCAGGGCGTCGAGCGCGAGCATGGCGCGCACCATCAACGCGACCTGTGATTTCTCCGCCTGACCTGAGCCCGCGATCGTTTTTTTGACGCGCGCGGGCGGATACTCGGCAATCTCGATCCCTGCACGGGCCAGGAGGAGCAGCACGACGCCACGCGCGTGCCCGAGTTTGGCGGCAGCCTGCGCGTCCTTATGGAAAAAAAGGTTCTCCACCGAGCCGACTTCCGGCTGGTGGCGCTCGATGACCGCACCCAGCTCGATCTCGATGCGCGTCAGGCGATCGGCGATCGCCGTGCGGCCGTCCAGGTGGATCACACCGTGCGCGACGTGGCAAAGCCGGTTGCCCTCACGCGATACGACACCCCAACCGAGGTGCAAAGTGCCGGGGTCGACGCCGAGAGCAAGCACA
>DATHOI010000375.1:0-7391 GCA_035485095.1 Polyangiaceae bacterium
TGGCGCATCTTCGTGACCACGCGCGGCGCACGCCTTTTGCGCGATACTGCTGCTCCCATCGAAGCCGTTTCTCGGCTTTGACGTCGTCGTATCTCGAATCCACGTTTGGATTGGCGCTTCGCTTTGCCACCGCAGTCTGCGTGGCTACAAGACTTCTTCGCTGACGATGTGCGCATAGACGAGGCGTTGTGGGCCGCTGCCTACGTCGGCAACGTCGAAGGTGCCGTGAAGCGTGAGACCGTTGGGCAAGAGTGATGGGCCGTCGACGCTGGCGTGCACTTCTTCACCGCTCGGCAATTGCACTTTAGCTTTGACGCTGAAGGTCACGCGCAGTCCGCGCGCGCCGGACGGCACGCGTACTTGTTTGCGCATGGCGAGCTCGCGAAAAGACTCCATGACGGACGACCAATCGGACGCCGAACCCCGCAGCAGCTGCAGATCGGTCAAGCGCCCGTCAGGGCCGACAGTGACACTGAGCAGCGCTTCACCGCGCACGGGCCCCTTGTCGCGCGCTGCCGCGTTGAGCGCGCCGATCAAGGCGTTGCCGCGAGCTAACCCATGCTTCACGTCGTCGGCCGCGATCGAGGCCTCGAGCTGTCGTTGAATCGCGGATTTGTGTACGCGAGGCAGTTCTTCACTCGGTGGCCCCAGGAAGAAATGTCCGTCGAGCCCGAGATCGATTTTTCGCGCGGGCGCGTCGGGCTGGGCTTGAGCGGAATTGGTCGCGACGGCGTTTGTCGCGTCCCCATTGTCGGCGAGGCCGTCCGCGCTCGGCGCCGTGTCCGCGCTCGGCGCGTCGATTTCGGGTGCGCGACTCGCCACGCGATGCGCTGCGGCGTCCGAGGTCGAGCGGCGCGTTGCGGCCTCTGCCTCGCCCGCGCTCGACGTCACCTGGCGGAGGGCTTCTTCCGGCGATGGCTCTTCGAGCTCGACGAGCTGCTCGCTGGTCTGCGTGGCGAGCGGAGTTGGCGCGCGAGCCGCGTGTCGCGCGTGCGCCAGAAACAGAAGCCCGTGCAAGGCGAGCGCTGCCAGCAGGGCGTTCGAGAGTCGCGACACGCGCGGGAGTCTGAGGCGGCGCTCGCGCGCGAGCAAGCTCGGATGCGCTCGCTGTTCACGCGGTGCCCTCGCTGTAAGCTGAAATTCGAGGCTCGGCGGTCACAAATCGGGTTTTCAGAGCACGCCCCGACTTGCGAATCGTGGCCATTCCGTCGAGTCTAGCGCCGAGCATTCATGAGCGAAGGCGACTTTTTCAGTGACGAGGCCAAGCGCGCGAGCGTCGCGTCCGTACGCAGCGTCGAGGCGCAAACGTCGGCCGAGGTCGTCGTGGCCGTGCGCAAGCGATCCGGACACTACGGCGTGCTCGCCTACCATTTTGGTCTGGGCCTGGCGGCGCTCGTAGTTTTGTTACTACTTGTGTCGCCGCGTGTGTATAGCGTTGGCGCGATCGCGCTCGAGGGGTTGCTCGCGCTGCTGCTCGGTATCGGGGTCGCGGCGAGCTTCGATACGCTCCGGCGCGCGCTGTCGCGCAGCACGACACTCGATGCCAACGTGAACGCCGCGGCGCGCGCCGCGTTCTACGATCTGGGGATCTCCCGCACGTCCGGACGCAACGGCATCCTGGTCTTCGTGTCGCTGTTCGAGCGCCGCTGCGTGGTCCTCACCGATATCGGGCTCGACCCCGCCGCGCTCGAGCCCGGCTGGCTTGCGGCCAATAGCGCTCTCGCAGGAGCCGTGAAGCGCCGCGATCTGAAGGCCTTCCAAGGCGCGCTCGAAAGCCTGGGCCCCGTGCTCGGCCGCGCACACCCGCACTCCGACGACGACGTGAACGAGCTGCCGGATGAAGTCCAATGAGCACCCGGAAAAAACGCTTTTTGCGCGTCGCGCTGCTGCTCGCGTGCGTCGCGCTGTCCGTCTCGCTTTCGGCTTGGGCCAGACCAGGCGGCGGCCATTCATACTCGGGCGGTTCACACTCGCACAGCGGCGGTGGCGGTAGTGGTGGCGACGGCGGTGATGCTGCTGGTTTGATCTTGCAGCTCTTGTTCTTGTGCATCGAATACCCGGCGGTCGGCGTGCCGCTGCTGCTCATCGTGGTTGCGTTCGTGATCATCAAGGCCGTGGTCGGCGCGACGAAAAAGGGCTGGTCGACGACCTCGCCGGAAGCCGTGCAAGCTGTGCAGCAGGTTCAGCAAGATGCGCGCTTGTCGCGCATGGAGCTCGACGCCATCCGCAGCGTCGACCCGGAGTTTTCGCTGGTTTTGTTCGAGGATTTTGCGTACATGTTGTATGCGGCGGTGCAACGCGCGCGTGCCACCGGCACGCAGACACTCGCGGCCTACCTGGAGCCCACGCTGGCGCAGAATCTGGTCGATGCGCAGCTTGCTGACGTGCAAGGCATCGTGATCGGCGCCATGCGCTACGTGCGCTTCTCGGGTATCCGCGCGCCGATGATCGAAATCGAGCTCGAGCTCGAGACCAACTACGTCGAGGTGCTGCGGAGCGGCGGCTCGCGCCGCTTCTACGCGGTCGACCGCGTGGTGTTGGCGCGGTCGGCGAGCGCGCGTTCGCGGCCGTTCAAACGCGCGCACACGCTGGATTGCCCGAATTGCGGCGCGCCGCTCGAAGCCGTGCGCGGCACGGAGTGCAGCTATTGCAAGCAGAGCGTCGGTTTCGGCCGCTTCGACTGGATGATCACGAGTCTCGTCAGCGTCACACGCGAGCCACGCGGCCCGCTCTTGACCAGCGACGTCGCGGAAGAGGGCACCGAGTTGCCGACGATCGTCGATCGCGGCGCGCCGACGCGCTTCCAAGAGTTTCAGCAGCGCGATCCCGCCGTCACCTGGCAAGCGCTGCAGGGGCGCGTGGGGCTGATCTTCAACGAGCTGCAGGCGGCCTGGTCCGGGCGTGACGCCCTGCGCATTCGACCCTACGTCTCGGACAACCTCTTTCAATCCATGTATTACTGGATCGATCTGTACACGCAGGCCAAATGCCGGAACGTGAACGAGAACGCCCAGATCATGCGCATTGATTTGGCGAACGTCATGAGCGACGTGCACTACGACGCCATCACGCTGCGCGTGTTCGCCTCTGGGCTCGACTACACGGTTTCGGACGACGGCAAGCTGCTCAGCGGCAATCGCCACCGGCCGCGCACCTACTCGGAGTACTGGACGTTGATTCGCGGCTCGGCAAGCCGCGGCGCGCCTCGTCAAGACCCTAACTGCCCCCATTGCGGCGCGCCCATGAAAATCGGCATGGCCGGTCAGTGCGAATACTGTCGCGTCAAGGTCACCAGCGGCGACTTCGACTGGGTGCTCTCGCGCATCGAACAAGACGAATCCTACGGCGGCTGAGCGGCGTGCGGCCCGGACCCTGACGCCGAAGGCTGTGCCGGCGTAGGGCGCGGCGCGTGACCATCGATAAAAAGCTTGTAGAATCGAGCTCGCGATGGACACCCCGCTTCCCGTTGGACGCGTGACTCGGTCGTTTGCTCTGCCGCGTGTGGGGGATTTGCTCGCCGATAAGTATCGCGTGCTGCGCGTGGTGGCAGACGGTGGCATGGGCGTCGTGTTCGAGGCGCACCATGAGCTGCTCGGTAAGAGCGTGGCGTTGAAGTTTCCACTGCCCGAGCTCGCGCACTTGCCGAGCGTGACGGAACGCTTTCTCGCCGAGGCGCGTCTTTGCGCGCGAATCGAGAACGAGCATGTCGTGCGCGTGTTGGACGTGAGCAAAGTCGATGGTCTGCCCTACATCGTGATGGAGCTCGTCACGGGCCAGAGTCTGGCGAGTGAAATGGGGCAACCGTGGGCGCCAGCGAAAGCCGCGGCTTACGCGGTGCAAATGCTGGAGGGGCTGGAGGCGGTGCACGCGCTCGGCATCGTGCACCGTGACGTGAAGCCGGAAAATGTCTTGGTGGTCGTTACGCCGCGCGGCCCGAGCTTGAAGCTGATCGACTTTGGCATCGCCAAGGATTCGATCGTGCAGGAGGCTGCCAAGCGACTGACTCACGCGGGCGCTATCCTCGGCACGCCTGCCTATATGGCGCCCGAACAAATTCGCGATCCGCTGCACGCGGGCAGCAGCGTCGATCTGTATGCCGTTGGCATCTTGCTGTTTGAAATGCTCGCGGGCTGTTCGCCGTTCACCGGCGTTACTTTGGGGGAGCTCGCGGAGCGCGCACTTTCTGGTCGTCTGCGAGCGCTGCCCGAGGTCGCGCCGAACGTACCGCCAGCGCTGGTCGCACTGGTGTCGCGCGCGACGGCGTTGAACGTGCCGGATCGCTTCGCGACGGCGAGTGATTTCAAGCGTGCGCTCGAGCCGTTCGTGGCTGGCGGCTCGTCCACTGTGCTGGCGACGCTGCCGCCCGGGTCGCTTGGCGAGCCCGAGGTGCAACTGAAGACGGTGCTGCGCACGGAGCCGCCCCCAGTTCGCGATATTTCGACGGATCACACGCTACTCGGCCAGCCCACACCAGTACCCACGTCGGCGACCGCGCCGGTGTTTGCGCCACTCGCCGCAGCTCCGCCGCGAACCGCGAGCGCTGTGCGCGTGCTTGCGCTGGGCGCGCTGGGATTCATTGCCGTGACAGCGCTGGCTGCGGCGGGCTTCATGGTCCTGCGTCGACAGCGCAGCGCCGAGCAGGGCTCGCCGCCGCCGCTCGCCTCGTTTGTGCCCGAGACGGACATCGCGCCGCTCGATACCGAGAGTGCCGGGCCGGACGCGAGCGCCGCCTCGGGCGTGCTCGGTGGCGTGCCTCCGCCGAAGCGTCAGGAAGCGCATGTCCCCACGCCGAGCAAGGAGCCATCCGCGGAGATGTTGAGCGTGCTTGCCGCCGAGAGCCGTCGTTTTCATAGCTGCAACAGCGAGCCCCAACCCGCTGAAGTGACGGTCGAGCTGCACATCGCGGATGACGGCTCGGTGCGTAGCGTCAACCCGGTTAGCAGCGGCGCGTCCGCGCAAGCAACGGAGTGCGTGGTCAAGCGCAGTCAGTCGCTGCAGTTTCCCCCGCATGAAGGCCCCGACCAAGTGGTGCGCGTGCCGATTCAACTGCCGGCCGCCTCCGACGACCCCGAACCGCGCCATCATCGACCTGACTGGGTGCCCGGGCGAACGCGGCATAGGCACGAGGTGGAGTGACGCGCTAGCATGCGCGGGCGCATTGGTTCGATTTCTTTTACATCGTTGAGGTTGCCCCCAAAATGTCTTTGTATGAGCTCACCATTCCCGCGTTCAAGAACACACTCGGCCAAATCGACAAGTGGCTCGATGCAGCGGTCGCCTTCGCCGCCAAAAAAAGCTTCGATCCGAACGTGCTGCTGATCGCTCGACTCGCCCCCGATCAATTTCCGTTGGTTCGCCAAATCCAATCAGCCTGTGACACGGCAAAGTTTACCCCCGCGCGCCTGCTCGCAAAGGACCCGCCTAAGCACCCTGACACCGAGCAGACGATTGACGAGCTGCGTGCTCGCATTGGCACCGTCCAGAGCTACCTAGATACGTTCCATGCGGCTGAGTTCGCTGGCGCAGAGACGCGCCACGTGGAGCTCTCTTTCTTGCAGGGCAAGCATCTGCTCGGTGCTGACTACGTGAGCCAGATGCAGCTCCCGAACTTCTATTTTCACGCCTCACACGCGTACGCCATCTTGCGGCACAACGGCGTTCCGCTCGGCAAGACCGACTTCCTCGGTCACATCAGCGTGCACTGAGCTTCCGGAGCACTCGGCGCTGCGGGTGAGCAGCGCCGAGCCGCGAGCCGCGGCGTCTACTCGTGGCGGCGCTGAGCTGTCGGCCGCGCCGCCCTTATTGGCAGCGGTACGAGCCGTAAGTCCGACGCCGCTGGGCTGCGTCGAGCAAATGAGTGGCTTCGCTTCCGACTTGGCAGAGGGCCCTCTTTTTTTTCTGAAGTCTGATGTTTAAACTTAAACATCATTCCGCGCCGCAGTGGACCGCGATCGCTGTCTGAATGTATCGACGCATTGAATCTCTCCGGCGCGTGTCAACGGAGCCGAGGGATGCTCAATCCCGTTATTCTGATACTTACATTCCGCGCCGCGCGATTCCGCGTTTCTGCGCCGCAGCGAGCGCTGTCGATGCTGTCGATGCGGTGAGCGCTGTCGATGCTGTCGATGCGGTGAGCGCTGTCGATGCGGTGAGCGCTGTCGATGCGGTGAGCGCTGTCGATGCGGTGAGTGCTGGAGTCCGGCGAGTCGCAGTGTGGGCAACGCGGCATTGCCAGAGTCGCGGCGCGGAGTGGGCAGTGCCGCGATGCGCCCACGCCCCCCTCAACAGAGCGGTAGGTAGACGTCGGTTACTTGCTCGTGCTCGCTGACGGTGGGCATGCGTTCGATGTAGTGGAAGAAGCACGGAAAGTCGCGGAGCTCCTCACCGCTCGAGGGCAACCACTCGGCGTACAGCGAGTGCACTGTTTTCCCGATCATGTCGGTGGAGCCCAGATGGCGGACGACAGCGCAACGGCCGCTGGGGATGAGTTTTTCGATCACGCCGAACTCGTTCGCCGGAACGTCGACGAGCGTCGAGCCGCAGATGTCGAAGCGAAACGCGTGCGGCTCGGTCGTGCTCGGGTCGTCGTAGGCGATGCCGTAGGTTTGGCTCTCGAGAACCGGCGATACCGCGCAAGATTTTCGCCATTCGATGAAGCGTTGTACCGATTTCATCAACTGTTCGACCGGACCGCGGTGCTCGAGGACCGCGACGCGCGTGCTGGGGAATTCGATGATTTTGGGGGTCATGGTTGCCTGGTGGGTTTCTAAATGGGTCCGAAAGATTTCGACCCAGTGCTCCCATTCGGGGGCGGTTCTGAATTGGGAGGGGGATTGCCCCTGAGCGTTCCGGAAGGCGCGCGCGAAGGACTCGGGCGTCTCGAAGCCGGCATCGAATGCCACGTCGATGATCGGGCGGTCGGGCTCGAACGCGAGTTGGAAGGAGGCGCGTTTGAGTCGCATCAAGGCCACGAATCTCGCAACGCTGATGCCAGTGAGGTTCTTGAACTGTCGGTGAAAGTGAAACTTCGAGAACCCTGCGACTTGGCTGAGGCGCTCGACCGAAAGATCTTCCTCTAAATGCGAGCCGATGTGACTCAGCACCAGCGCGATGCGTCTCTCGTAAAATTCTCGGTTCGAATCCACCATCTGCCGCGCCGTCTGCTGACCGTGAATCCAGTATGGCTGGCACGCCGAGCGTCGTCCTGACCGATCCTGCTTTTCAGCGCACCGGGGCTTTTTGAGGCCTTCCCCGCCGCCCACCCCGGACCGGGTGAGTGGGCGGATGGCGGGGGCCCGGTGGTCGTATAACCCGTGAGGGTTATTGTTTGCTGCATCGTTGCGTGTCGCGAGATCTCGGTTCACGAATCACCCCGCTGGGTGTCGGTGGTG
>DATHOI010000376.1:0-5963 GCA_035485095.1 Polyangiaceae bacterium
GCGCGCCCAGCGCGCCCGCCGAGTTGCTCAAGAGGGCGAGCGTCAACCAAACCGCGAGCGTGACCGGAACCAAGATGCCCGCCAGCCAATAGCGCGCGCGTTGCGCGGGCGTGAATGCGGCGCCCAAGGCGCGCTGCCGGAAGTTCTTGTAAAATAACAGATAAGTGACGGCAAAATGCGGGTCGTTGAGCAGATGCGCGCCATGGAACATCAGAAAGCCCACCGCGAGTTCGGCGGTGTCGAGCCCCAGCGCTTTCCGAAGTAGCCAAAGCAAGGGAAACAGAAACAGCGTCGCGCCGCCCACCGCTAAGAACTCGACGCTGCTCGCCAGGCGACGCGTTGAGGCGCTCGCTGCGGGCGGTTCGGCGGCTTCCGGCAGCGTCACGGCGGCGCTGGTCATCCGGGCGAGGTTATCACACCGCGAAGCGAGCGTTTCAGCTCGAACCGAGCGCACCCAATAAGATTCGGCCGACTCGTGCTCCGTCTTCTGAGCTCGGTCGTGAGCTCGCCGCGCAGGAGCCGGCGGCGTACACGGCGTCGGCGGCTTGGCCTTCCGCGCTCAGCTCCGGAATGTAGCCTTGCTCGGCGTCGAAGCGGAGGCTTCCGCCGAGCTGACCCAGCAGCTCGACTGCGGGAGAGGCGGGGCCGTCGACCGCGACCGCAGAGGTCACGAGCTCGCGCGTCTTGCCCGTCTGTTCGTAGACCAAACGCGAGACGGCGTGCTGCCCCTTGGCCCGCAACACCTGCTGCGGCTCGAAGCGGAACACGCCGATGTGCTGGCGCTCTTCGGCGAAGGCGTGCGCGAAGCGACCGTTGCCGACCAGCGCGACGCGCTTGCCGATGGAGATGCCCGCGCGCAGCAGCTGCAAGGCCGCGCGCGCCGAGAAAATTCCGGGTAGATCGTTGTTTCCGAACTGCGGGGTGGCGTCGTGCGCGCCGCTCGCGACGAGCACGAACCGAGCTCGGATGTAGCTCGCGCGCTCGGGCCCTTCGAGCAGTGCGGTGATCCGCCCGCGGCCGTTTTCGGGCTCGCGTGACAGCAGGAGCGCGCTGGTCGCGTGATGCAGCTCGGCGCCCGCAGCGCGCGCGCGCTGCACCAGCTCTACCGCGCGTGCAGGCTGCAGCGTGGCCAATGAGCCGCCGAGGGAGAGCGTGTCGTCCACGAGCAGCGCGCGTGCGCCGAGCAGCGCTGCCGCGGCGAGTCCGGCTGCGCCGCCGCCGACGATCAGAACCTCGACTTCGCGCCGCTCCGCGGGTGCCGTGGGCAGGGCCCGATCCGGCAGCGTGCCAAGGCCGCTCATGCGCCGCGCGAACGCCGTGAGCAAGCGAGAGGTGCCTGCGCCTGCCAACAAGCGATGATGATCGAAGCCCTGCGGGAACAGCAGATCCGTGGCCTCGTACAGGTCGACCTCGCGCGAACCGAGCACGTTCTGAGTCTCGACCCGATCGCCGGCTTCTGCGCGCACCAAGCAGGTCATGACGTTCGGCACGCCGTTCACGCGCGCGGTGCAGCCGTCACAGGCTCCGCGCAGGCAGTACGGCCCGCGCGCGCGGTGTAGCTTCGGGCTGCGCGCCAAGAGCAAGCGACCGGCGGCGATCAGGCCGCCAGCGAGTCGCTCTCCGCGCTCCAGCGTGACGGTTTCGCCGTCGTGCGTGATTTGCACTGGGTCGCTGAGTGCTTTGATTCTCGACGCGTCGGTCACGGTGCTCGTTTCGGACTCGCGAAGGGCGGGTCGAGGCCGTGGGCCTGGCCCGCGAAACACTATAGACTCCTGGCCTCGGATGCGAAAAGCGATCGCAATTTACGGCGGAAGCTTCGACCCCCCGCATATCTCGCACGTGCTGGCCGCGGTCTATGCGCTCAAGGTCGGCGGCTTCGAGCAAGTGCTCGTCGTGCCGGTGTACGAGCATGCCTTCCACAAGAAACTGAGCCCGTTCGAGCACCGCGTGCGGCTCTGTGAGCTGGCATTTGCCGGTATCGCGGGCGTGTTCGTGTCGATGGTCGAGCGCGAGCTGGCGACGCCCAGCCTGACTTTGCGCACCGTCGAGCACCTCGTGCGAGAGCAGCCGGAGTGCGCGTTTCGCCTACTCGTGGGCTCGGACGTGCTCGCTGACACCTCCAAGTGGCACGCCTTCGAGCGCATTGCCGAGCTCGCGCCGCCGTACATCGTGGCGCGCCCGGGCTACGAGCACCCGGACGCACACGCCGCGCTCTTGCCGGATGTTTCCTCTACGCGCATCCGAGCCGCACTCACGCGGCGCGGTTCGGCCGAGAGTGAGGGCTTGCTCGCTGGGTCCGTGCCGCGCAGTGTGCTCGCGTATATCGACGAGCACGGTCTGTATCGCGCGTGACACGCGGCCACGCACAGCTTGCCCGCGAGCTCACACCGCCCACGCCCAAAAGCCAAATCCAGCTCAGATTGCGCGGCCGCGCCGCGATTGAGCGCGGTTTCCGCGAGATTGCGAGCTTGTCCGCGCGTGCTGCCGCGGTAAGGTAGCGCGATGGGCGGCATGGACCTCCGAACGCGCACCTCGCTCTTTTGCGGGGTGCTCGCGTTGGCGATTGCCGTCTCCGTGTTGCTCAAGGGCAAGCCGCGGCTGCCGCAGCTCTTCTTCACGGGCTTGGCCGGCGACATCGGGCTTTGGTACTTGGCCCAGTGGCTGTATCACGTGGGTCGCAGTGACCTGTGGGCTCGCTGGACAGCCGTGCTGGCCGTGCTCTTGCCGCAGTTCGCGGTGCACTTGTTCGAGTCTATCGTGCCCGAGCCGGATCGGCCGTCGCCGCTCAAGCGCATCGCCGGCATCCTGATGGTGCCGATGCTCGTGCTGGTGCTGACGGAGCGCCAGCACGGCTTGGTGCGCGGCGCGGTGATCTTGTACGTGTTCGGTCTGATTGCGGCCGCGCTGTGGACGCTGGTGATGCGTGGTGAGCGCAGCGGTTCGCGTGCGGTGCAGCGCCGCGTGCGCTTCTTGGTGTTCATTGGCGCGCTCGCGGCCGCTTTCAGCCTGGCCGACTTTTTGTGGTTCATTGGCGCGCCGTTGCCGCCGGTGAGCGCGGTGCTCTCGATCGTGTTTTTGTTCGTGCTGTCGGAATCGCTCACGCGCGAGCGGCTGGTGGATTTGTACGACATCCTCGGCCAGCTCTTGGTGTCGACCGCGTTGGCGTTCGCGCTGGCCGGCATCTTCTACGTCTTCGTGGTGCTGTTTGGCGGCTTCGAGACCATGTATCTCGGCGCAATTTTGGCCGCGATCGTGATCTTGGTCTTGTTCGAGCCGCTGCGCACCAAGGCCGAGAACTACACGCACAAGGTCTTCTTTCGCGAGCGCGTCGATCTGGAGCGCGCGATCGGCCGCGCGCGCGCCGAGCTCGTTCACGTGCTGCAGGTGTCGGAGCTGCAGAGCGTCGTCATCTCCGCGCTCGAGGCGTCGCGTCGTGCCACGGGAGCCGCGCTGTACCTCCCGGATCCGCTCGGCTCGGATTTCGCTTTGGTGTCGTCGTTCGGTCCGGTGGCCTCGCCGCGTATCGACGTGGTCACGGCTCGGCCGCTGATCGAACGGCTCAGTAAGAGCTCCTCGATCGTGCTCGAAGAGGTCAGCTACAAATTCCACGAGGGCCGGCGCACGGGCTGGACGCGTGAGCTGGAGGCCGACGAGCGCTTGCTCACCGCCGCAGAAGTGCTCGGCCCATTCAAACAAGCCGTGTGCTTGGGTGTGCACGGCGAACGCCAAGATCTGCTCGGGATTTTGCTGCTCGTGGACGACCGCGTGCGTGACGCGTTCTCGCCCGATGAAGTGGCGTTGCTCGAGTCACTCGCCGTTCAAGTGGGCGTCGTGATCGAGAATTCTCGGCAGTACCGGCGCATGCAGGAGCGCGACCGTCTGGCCGCGCTCGGCCAAATGGCGGCGGGTTTGGCCCATGAGGTCAAAAATCCGCTCGGTGCGATCAAAGGCGCAGCCCAGCTCCTGGGCGACCCGAGTCACGACACCAAGCTTGGTCACGCCGACATGGAATTCGTGGGCATCATTTTGGAAGAGGTCGAACGGCTCGATCGCGTGGTCGGCTCCGTGCTCGACTACGCGCGGCCGTCGAAGGGCGACGCCGGCGCTGTGGACGTGAATGCGGTCGTGAAACGCACGCTCACGGTGCTCGCCTCCGACCGCACCGAAGAGTGCGAGCTGCGCACCGAGCTCACGGAGAGCTTGCCGGCCGTGCGCGCCGATGCCGAGCAGTTGCGACAGGTGTTGATCAATCTGATCCGCAACGCGGTGCAGGCCATGGGAGGACACGGTACCGTGCAGGTGACCACTCGCCGTCGCAGCGAGCGCGCGTCCGAGGTGCGAGACGCGGTGCTGAGTCATACCGACTGGGTGGAGATCGCCGTGCGTGACGAAGGGCCGGGCATCGCTCCCCAGGTTCAGAAGAATTTGTTTGTGCCATTTTTCACCACGAAGGATCGCGGGACGGGTTTGGGGCTAGCCATCAGCCAGCGCGTGGTCGAGGAAATGGGCGGCCGGATCGAAGTCGTGTCCCGTCCGGGCGCAGGGTCCACGTTCTCTCTGGTCCTGCCGGCGGTCATGGAGGCACACGTCTCCCAGCGTCCCGGGCCGGGACTCACGCGCGACGAGACCCCGACTTCGTCACGTGTCGGCGTCGGGCCGGTGCTGTCTCTGCCGCCTGGACCGGGCCGAGCTTGACCGGTTCTTCCCTGGGGACCTATGATTTTTCCCTCCAATGTTCGGCGCTTGCCGACTTGGAGCCCCGAGCCATTCTTCGCCCTCGATCATGACCAAGCGTTTCGCGCCGAAACCGAGCGGCTCCGAGCCCTCCCCCGAGCTCCGCTTCGGCCTGCGGTTCATTTCCGGCAAGTACTCGGGCGGAGAATTCCCGATCGGCGAGGGACAAGAAATCGTGATCGGGCGCTCGAGCGAGCTCGACATGGTGTTGGTCGAGGAAATGGTGTCGCGCAAGCACGCCCGCATCGCGCTCAGCGACGGCGTGATCAACATCGAGGACCTGGGCTCCACGAACGGCACCTTCGTCAACGGGGAAAAGGTAGAGCGCGGTACGTTGCACGAGGGCGACCGTGTGCTGATCGGCACCAACATCTTGAAGGTGATCGCGACGGCTCAGGACTCCGAGCAAAAGCACGATTTGAAATCCGTGGCCGCAGGTCGCGTCACGGCGCGCCAGCGCATGAGCAAGGCCGTGGAAGAGGCGCCGCGCATGTCGGGGAGCCTGGAGGAGATCCCGCTCCCGGATTTACTGCAGCTCTTTGGCACATCGCGCAAGAACGGCGTTTTGGTGCTGCGCACCGACAGCCGTGAAGGCCGGATTTATTTGACCGAGGGTAAGGTGCGCTTCGCCGACATCGAGGGCTCGCCCAACGTGCGCCCGCTGAAGGCCTGCTACCGCATGCTCGACTGGCACAAGGGCATGTTCGCGCTCGATCC
This sequence comes from Polyangiaceae bacterium, assembly GCA_035485095.1. Lineage (GTDB taxonomy): Bacteria > Myxococcota_A > Polyangia > Polyangiales > Polyangiaceae > PMG-095. Next base: position 5,452 of record DATHOI010000376.1, read on the forward strand.
GCCGGACACACGTGAGTTCGAAAATCCGGTCGACGTGAGCGCGCAAGAAATTCTGATGGAAGGCTTCCGTCAGCAAGACGAATTCAACGCACTACGCGGCCGTTTGCCGGCTCTGGAGCTGCGTCTCGGCCTGAAAATGCCGCTCGAGCCGAAGCTGCAGGATCTGAGCCCGACCGAGCTGGAGCTGCTGCAAAATGCAATCAATGCGCCCTCGGTCGAAGCCGTGTTCGATCTGACCACGGGCACGGATCTGGAGTGCGGGCAGGCCGTGCTATCGCTGTTGCAGCGCGGCTACTTGGAGCCCGTCGGCTGAGCGGGCTCGGGGCCTCGCGCTAGTCCGAGGTTCATCAGCGCGGTCAGCTTCTGCTTCAGCGCGCTATCCGTTTCGAGCACGGCCGCTTCTCGGAGGACGTGACTGAGAGTCGGCCAACGTGGGTGCTGGGCTTGCAGCTGCTTCACGCTCTCGAACGCGGCCTGTCGCGCGGGCAGCGGTGCGTACTCGAGATACGCCG
>DATHOI010000377.1:0-15631 GCA_035485095.1 Polyangiaceae bacterium
AATCACACCGGCGTCGTGCCGCTACCGTACACGCAGCTCAATTTCACGTACGGAAACTCGATCGTGACGGGTAACGTCATCTTGCTCGCGACCAGCGCGACTAGTGCGTCGTCCTATTTCGACGCGCCGACGCAAGCTGGCATCAATGACGTGTTCCTGAATTTCAACGTGCCGGACCTGGCGAAGAACGTGCATTTCGAGGCGAATATCGGCGCGTTCAGCAATCGCTACGGCATCATGGGCGAGTACGACGAAGGTCGCTACGCGACGCCGATCTTCGCGCGCACCAACGGTGCTGGTGAAAATATCGTCGCAAAGCTCGCTCTCGGCGATGTGAGCATCACGCTCGAACAAGGTATCCAGGGCCAAAACGACAAGGCGCCGCCACAGATCATTCCGGATGCGTGGAACGACTTTGCCGATACCAAGGTTGGCACGACGTTCGTCAATCACGCGCACATCGGGATTGGCTACAAGCATTTCGTTACTTTGGGCGCGCACTACATGACCGCGTGGAGCCAGGACGACCGCGCCAGCGTGACCAGCTTGAACCCAGACGGGCGTATCAATCTGTTCGGCGGCGAGCTGCGCTTCACCATGGGTCGCTTCGGCCACCTGTACATCGGCGGCGCGCGCGTCAACGCAGACAAGTCGGCGTCCGTCGGGCGCACCGTCGAAATTCTGAACACGGAGGGCGGTCCAGGCCTGATGCAGCAGTACCTCGGCGAGAACTCCGGCGGCACCGGTAGCCTCACCACGATCGCCGGGCAGTACGACCTCAGTTTGGCGCGCCTGCTCCGCTATCCCGAGCAGTTCTCCGGCGACGGCCCGGACATCTTCATCAGCTTGTTCGGTATCCAAACCAAGGTGCACAGTGCGGATCCCACGATCGATGCCGTGACCAACCGCCCGGAGTTCGACAACGTGACCAAACGCAAGGTGGGCGCGATGGGCTCGTACAGCTTGCTGCCTTGGCTCGCCGCCACCGTTCGCTACGATCGGGTTCAACCGAACGTGGACGAGAGTAGCGCGACCTTCTCGGTGATCTCGCCCGCCTTGATCTTCCGCACTGGCTGGCAGGCGCACGACCAAGTCGCCCTGCAGTACTCACATTGGTTCGACGGCTCGAATACCAACGTTCAGGCGGGCTATCCGCCAGTCGAAGACCATTCTGTCGTGCCCGACAAGGACATGCTTTCGCTGACCGCCAGCTTCTGGTGGTGAGCCCCGGACCGCTCACCGCGCGCCTGCGCGTGGGGCTTGGTCTGTTGCTCGGCTCGGTTTAGGCTGAGCGGATGGGAACTGGTTTTTCGTCGATCGTTGCAGGTGTGGTCGTGCTGGTGGTGGCCGAGCTCAGCAACGCGTGCTGTGGCTGTCCGAAGAGCGCAGCGGTCGCTCCCGAGCCCCCACTACCCGCGGTGGCGTCTGGCGCGCCTCTGACGCCCAACACGGCTGGTGCCGTGGTCGCGGTCAAGACCTGCCCTGGCCCAATGATTCCGGCGGCTGACGGCTTGGTCGACGACGTCGAGGACAACGACAACCAAGTTCAGAAGATCGCTGGCCGTGGTGGCTACTGGTGGGCCGCGAAGGACGACAAAGGTTCGACGATCGAACCGCTCGGCGCTATGAAGATGAGTGAAGGCGGCGCCAATGGCTCGAAGTACGCCGTGCACGTCACGGGTAAGAACGCACCTGCTGGCGACATGGCTTGGGGCACCGTGCTCGGACTGCGTCTCGCTGAAGGTCAACTTTACGACGCCTCGAAATACGCTGGAGTCTCGTTCTTTGCCAAGGCGGGCGACAAATCTACGTCGACGGTGCGCTTGAAAGTGGCGGACGTGAACAGCCACCCCGATGGCAAAGTGTGCAAGGACGGCTGCTGGAACGACTTCGGCAAGGACTTCACGTTCAGTCATGATTGGCAAGAGTACCGAGTCAGCTTTGCCGAGTTGAAACAGCAAGACGGCTGGGGAGACCCGCGGCCGCCCTCGATCACTCCTGGGAAGCTCGTGCAAATCGCATGGGCAATCAGCACGCCGGGCGCGGACTTCGACGTCTGGTTGGACGACGTTCGATTCCTGGATTGCAAACCCTGAACGCTGGCCGAAGCGCCTAGCTGAAGGCGACTTGCCGAACCCCACGGGGTTGCGGGCGCGCGATCCTGCCATGCACGAATTTGCCGTCCCTCATAGAGTTTGGCGACATGGCGGCTGGCTCCATTGGGTTCGACAATCCATGTCGAGTCGAGGTTTGCATGTATTCCGGAACCGGTACCAGAATTCGCGCACGACTTAGAGGCTTCGAGCTTGCGACGAGCGTGCCCCTGAGTATGCTCCCCGGGTGAAAGGCAGAACCCGGCCTGGCCCTCGCGGAAGCCTAGCAGTGCAGCGCCGGGTGGCGGTGGGCGTCGCAGGTGCCTGTGCGCTGCTCGGAGTCGTCGCCTGTAGCACTTACGGTGCTGACTTGCTCACGCAGTCGCAACCCGGCGTGAGTCCCACTGGCGGTGGCGCGACGGCCACCGGCGGTAGCACTGTGACCGTTGTCGGTGGCTCGTCCGACGGTGGCGGTTCCGGCTCCGGTGTTGCTGGTGGCGTCGTCGGTGCTGGCGCAGGCGTCGGCAATGGCAATGGCAATGGTGACGCTGGCGCTGCCGGCACGGATGGCAGCTCGAACAACGGCGGAGCGGGTGGCTCGGTCGGCGTCGGTGGCAGTGGCGTCTCCGGCACCGGCGGCCACGCAGGGAGCACGTCGACGGCCGGCGGCGTTGGTGGCAGCGCGGGCTCGAGCGTCGCGGGTGCGACGAGTGGCGGAGCAGGTGCTGGCCCAGCCATCGAGCTGATCGATGACTTCGAGGACCAAGACCTGGTAGTTCTGCTCGAGAACGGACGCAACGGTCCGTGGTACCCGCTCAACGACGGGACGGCCGCGGGAGTTCAAACTTTTGGTGTCGTCTTGTTGAAGGGTGCCGACGTTCGTGCCGGGAGCACGAGCACGGCAGCGCTGCAGATGACGGCGAGTGGCTTCACCGATTGGGGTGCCGGCTTCGGCGCGGACTTCGTGAACATGGCGGCCGCGAAGGTGCCGTACGACGTCTCCGCATACAAGGGCATCCGCTTCTACGCAAAGATTGGTAGCGGCGCGCAGTCCGCTCTGAAGTTGTTGATCCCGACGGTGTACTCAGACCCCAAGGGAGGCAAATGTGATCCCAGCTCGACCGCGAAGGTCGGGACGCAGTGCAACGATCATCCGTATTGCGCAATCAACTCGGTGACGACTTCCTGGGCAGTCTACGAATGTGACTTCAGCGCGCTCGTGCAGCAGAGCTTCGGCCTGCCGCAATTGCCGCTCGATCCGACTAGCGTGTACGGCGTACAATTTACCTTCGTGACGAAGGTGTTAGCGGCTGACTTCTGGCTCGACGACATCGCGTTCGTTTTGAAGTGACGGCGCGCGGGAGTTAGCGCGTGATCGCGTAGCTCAATGTCGCGCCTTGGAGCACGGTCGACAGTTTCGAGTCAGTGGTCGTCGTTACGGGCACGGGGTGGGTGATCGCGCCGAGTGCCTCTGCGTGCCAAGCGTCTCGAGGCAAGGAGAGCGTGACCGGAACGAATTGTGCGAGCACTGGGCCATCCCCGAAAGGGCCGACCGTGGTCTTGTCCGTGGATTCTGGGTGATGGGCATTGTTGGCTCGGCCCGCGACCGTGAACAACAAGCGCCGCGATTTCGCGACCGGCAGATCATCGAGGGCGAGCAAGCTGACGCACGCAAATCCGCCGGAAAAATCAGCGAATTCTAGGCCAATGTCTCCGAACTTCAGGGCACTTTGCGCGAGCTGCCCGCAGACCAGCTTGAGCGACTGTGCATCGACACTGAAACGCGGGTGCTGACCATCAGACTCCCAAAATAGTTCCCCCGTATCGCTGCCGAGCGCTCCGCTCACGTGCAACGCGTAGGAAGCCGAAACGGGCCCCGAACCGTCGCGCAGGGTGATGCCGACCTGCCGAAGTGCGACGGCTGTCTGAGGGACTCCGTTCGCGGTCCACAGCGCGGGGAGCGCGTTCTCGGAGAAGGGCAGGGCAGTCGGGGTTTTGGGCACGAGCAGCTCGACGCGACTCGTGGCGGGCGCGACCAGGCCGCGGCGAAATGAGCTTGCGGCAGTCGTCACGAACGCAAGCTTGATGGGGTGACCCGCGAGATCGAAAATGCCGTTGATGCGCGCGGGCTCGTAGTCCTGCTTTTGGTCGGTATAGGCAAACGCGAACAGCGCGTCCCAATCTTGAAGCCCGGCTACGCCGATCAAGAGCGGGAACATCTCGGCCGCGTATTCGTTCGGCGCAGCGGAGGCATATTCCGAAACGCTGAAAGGCTTGCCGAATACGCGATAGCTCGCCATCACGCCCAGCGTGCCGCCGTCGCTGGCGGTGACCTGCGGAGTGTTTTGCACGGTCCAGCGTGGCTCCTTCGCGCCGTCATCTAGGCGCGGATGATCCCAGTAACCGTGCACGTCGATGAAGTCACTCAGCTCGGCTTCACGCAGCACGCCAGCGAGTCCGCCGAAGCTTGCTTGGGTGTTGATTAGCATCGAGTGAAGCTTGAGCTCATCTCGAACGAAGCTCGCCAGTGCCTTGACGGTACCGAGCTCCGTCGCGCGCAGAAATTCGGCGTAGTCGGTTCGCTCGCTGAGCGAGCTTTGAAAAGTCGGTAGCTCGCCTTTGGCTTCCTCGGCAGCGGGACCCGGTGCGCGAAACCCTTCTGCGGTGCGCTCTGCGAGCCATGGTGCATAGTCATGGGCCAGCTCAGCTCGATAGCTCGCGGGAGCGTCGTCGGGACTGCCCGCCCAAGACGGAAAGATGCTGTCCTCGTTACTCAGCTCGACATACAGGAGCGCTGGCTCCGCGTTGTATGCCGTGTGAGTGTAGGCGTTCTCGTGGCCCAGCAAGCGGCGCGCAAAGTCGCGCTGGGCATCCAAGAAGGGGCGATGAAAGCGGTCCAGTACTTTCCCCTGTGGAAAGCGCGCGCGAGCATCGCCCTCGAGCCCCGGATAGCCGCTTGCCGAGTGGAGTGTGAGCGTGAAGGAGAGCCCCTGCGCCTTGAGCGCCGCGGTGAAGTAGTCGAGGCGATCGAGCGCGTTCGTTGCGAGCTCAGCGTTGTCCGCCAGTATGCCGTGGTCCACGTCGAGCGCGAGCAGGCGCACCGCGTTGAACCCAAGCCTTCTGAAGTGACGCGCAAGTCGATCGGCGACGGCGTGCTCCGGGAAACACGCCACACCCGTCAGGTTGACACCGAAGAAACGGAGCCGTGTCCGGCGATCGTCGACGAAGTGCCCGAGCTCGGCGCGCACGAAACCGTGGCTGCCGGCTGGTTCGGGATTCAACGCCGAGAGATCCGTGAATTCCGCAGCGTCATCGAGGTGACTGGCGGTGACCTCGAAGTACTGGATGTCCGGAGTCACATGGCTCGGAGCTAGCGCAGAGACTGGAAATTTCTGTTCTGCGCGGCATGCGATACTCAACGCTGCGGCGCTGAAAAAGACTCCCAAACGGGACGCTACAGAGATTGCACAAGAACAGTGACCACGATTATGGTGTGCCGCTCCGCGCGTTTCAAAGGGGCGTTTTTCCCGCTCAAGATCATGGTCGAACATCGTCGTTTGGTTACTTTGCTGACACGCTTCGTAAACCCCGTTCTGGTGAACGCGCCTGTCGTCGGTTGTTTGCTTCTGGTCCCCAGTGTGGCGCTTGCGGGCCCGAAGGATTCGACCGCCACCAAGCTCGCCAATCAGGCGATGCAGACGGACTACGTCGGTACTCAGTTCAAAAAAGCCGAACAAAAGCTGAAAAAAGCGATTCAGCAATGTGGGGCCTCTGCCTGCTCGTACGACGTCGTGGGGCGTCTGCATCGCGATCTCGCGACAGTCTACATCGGCGGCATGAACCAAGTCCCGAAGGGAAAGGCCGAGCTGAAGTTGGCGTTGGCGGCCAACCCGGATTTACAGCTCGACAATGACCTGGCGACCCCTGAGCTGCGCAAGGCTTTCAAGGCCGCTGGTGGTCACACGCCCAAAGTCGTCGATGACGACAAAGACGACAAAGACGATCAGGACGACAAGGACGATCGGGACGAGAAGAAAGCCAAGCCTTGCACGCCCGGCTCAGATGGCTGCGACGCGGAAGCCAAGCCCGCTGAAGAATCCGCGCCAGCTAGCTCCGATGACTCATCCGGCCGCCGCAAGAATTGGGTGAGCATCCACTTCGAGCAAGATTTTCTGGTCTACTCGGCACAAAACAAAGTGTGCGCGTCCAACGTCGATATGACCTTGGAAGCGCCGGAATATGCCTGCTACCAAGGTGGCTCGCAGTACGGGTTCTCGTCGGGACAGGACATCTACCAAGGTGTGGGCAATCACGTCGCAGGCGGCGTTGGCGTCGCTACGTCGCGCATCCTCATCGGCTTCGATCGTTTGCTCAGCGCGAACCTCAGCGCAGGCGTCCGCTTGGGCTTCGCCTTCGGTGGCGGCCCGACTCCGTACACCGGGGACAAGTTTCTGCCGCTGCACGCGGAGCTTCGAGGCAACTATTGGTTCGGCAACGATCCGTTTGCGAGCGACGGAGTGCGTCCGTACGTCGGGCTATCCGTCGGCCTTGCCGAGATCGATGGCCATGTGCCGGTCGAGTACTACCAAGACCAAAACGGCTTCAACACGAACAATAAGGGCACGCTCGATGCTTGGCGTAAGACCGGCAAAGCGTTTGCGGGTCTCGGCCTGGGCATGATGATCCCGTTCGCGGGCAGCTCTGGCATCGTGCCCGAAGTGCGCGCGATGGAAATGCTAGGCGCGACGGCTCTCGCGTTCGACGTCTCGCTCGGTTACGCATACGGTTTTTGAACGCGAAGCGAGGGACTTCCTCGCTGGCCGCCGTTCGCCCGGCATTTTTCGCGCACAAAACACTCGAAGCTCCGTGCACACCTCTCGGGGTGCGGCGGAGCTTCGAGGTCAGCGCGTATGGCGCGTCGTGCTTCCGATCAGAAGAACCTGATGTCGTCGATGCTGTAGTCGAACGCGACAGCCGTGGGGGCTTGGAACTGCATATTGATGAGGCTGCTCTTGTCGAACGTCGTCTTCACGCCCCAGCCAGCTTGTGCCCAGCTCGCCGCGTCGGCGAATGTGATCTTGTACTGCGTCCACGTTGCGGTAAGCGCAGGCGTGGGCGTGAGCGTGAAGTGATCGTCGCACATCATGGGCGTCGAGCAGCTTCCGCTGTCCTCCGTGGTCGCTGTCGTCGCCGGGATCGTTATCTGGGCCTTGAGCGAGATGTTGCCCTTTGCCCAGAACGTGATGCCGGAGTAGGCACTGGCGTTGTACACGCACGCCTTCATCGCGGTGTTGTTGAAGTTGAAGCCCATGCCCACGTACGTAGTAAACGCGGTGCCGTTGGTCTCTGCGGAGAAGAGTGGGCTCTGCGGTGCACCACCCGCGGTGGGCTTGAACGGGATGAGGCCTGTCTTGTCGGCCGCGGGCGTCTGCGTGCCGCTGCCGTCATTGTAGGTGAACCAATAACCGACACGGTTTCCGATAGCCTCGATCGTGTTGTCACCGTCCTCGAGGTCATCGATCGGTAGATCGGCTATCGTGCCGGCTGCCATCACACACGTGCCGGGAGCCGGGGTCGAGCCGCCAGCGCCGACGACTGGACCTGCGCCGCCGGGGGCGATCACGGTGCTGCCGGCGACGCCCTGCGAGGGGCTGCCGCCAGTGCTGCTGCTCGAACCGCCGCTCGGCTGAGTGACGACGGTTCCGGAGCCCGCCGTGGGAACCCCGGTGTTGGAGCCGCCGCTCGAGGTGTCCCCGGTCGACGTGTCCCCGCTGTCGCCGCGCGGCGGGACGCCAGAGCTCTGCGCGCTACAGGCTGCGATCGTGGCGCCGAAGGCGCCCAAGATGAACGTAGCCAAGGACAAGTTGCGTGTCTTCATCTTCGCCGAACCTTTCTGGTGAATCGATACTCACCGTGGCACGCGAACGAGCGGCACGGCGCGAATGCCTAGACAGTGTACAACAGAATTCGAACAAAGCAGCTCAAATCTGGAACCAGTACCAGTTCACGAATCAACTAGTTTTAAGGCGGTTGGGAAAGGTAGCAAACGAACCGGCAGAGAGCGGTCCCGGAATGCTTGCCGCGACCCCCCGAGCGAGTCGAATCTGACAGTGACCGCGGAACCCGGCTAGCGCTGCATTCCTCGTGAATTTGGCTGAGGTAGCGTGTTCGATACCGAACGACGGAGCTAGCGCCGGGCTGCTTCGCGCCCGCGGCGCATTCGTTTACTGACGAGGCAAAAAGCGACGCGCTCGACGCAGTGCGGCGAGGGATTGCTGGGATTGCTGGTTCGCCGCGTCCCCGGCGACTAGTCTGGAACCGGTACCAGTTTTTCGGCGGCGGGGCAGCGGAACCCGCTAGAGCCAGCCCTCGAGTCAGTCATCGGCTTTTCGCGCCGAGGGCCGCGGCTCTCAGCAGCTATGGAGCGGTCGCTCTGGGGAGACCAGAGGCCCCGGCAGACGAGGGAGGACGGGCGTTGTCGTTCGAGAATTGAGCCCATATTCGAGCCATGGCTGCCAGTGACTGGCCACAACGCCAGAAAATTGCGACGCTGCTACAGCCGCGGTCGGTGGCCGGATTTAGGGCAGCGCGGACTTGGCCTCCGAGGCCGCTGAGAGCCCGCTTCGACGCTCAGTGAGCAGGATGTGAAAGCGGTTCCAGGTTTGTATCGGCAGCGTGCTCGAAAGTTATGCAAAGGCCGTGGTTTCGGTTGACAGGCGAGCCGCTGGGGATGAACATCACGACTCGAGCTCGCGCCGCGATTCGCATGAACTCAGTCGGCCACGTCGACGGTGAACGAGCCAAGTGAGCTAGCGCTCGATTTGGAGTGACGAACGTGATGAAGGCAACAAAGACGAACGTGATGATGCTCGGTTTGGCGTGCGCGGCTCTCGTGATTGGGAGCGGCTGCAAGAAGCGGCTCGATATCACCTCTGCCGACGTGAAGAACTCGCCGGAAGGCAAGGCCTGTCCACCGAGTGAAGGCATGATCTCGGACGGCGAGGCCAACAGCAATCAAGTCAATCCGATCAAAGGGCGCGGCGGCTACTGGTACACCTTCGTGGACACGAACGGCTCGACCGTGACGCCGACGGCTGGCTCGCAAGGCGGCACGTTCGCCATGGCTCCGGGCGGGGCGAACGGCACCAAATACGCGGCGCATATGACGGGGCAAATCGGCACTGCGGACACCGTGTACGCGGGCATGGGCTTCAACTTCGTCGACCCGAAGGGTCAGTACGACGCGACCGCGTACAAGGGAGTGTCCTTCTGGGCGAAGAAGGGACCCGGTTCGACTGCGAACGTGCGGCTCAAGTTCCCTGACGCGAACACCGACCCAGACGGCAAGGTGTGCAAGGAGTGCTTCAATGACTTCGGAACCGACCTGAAGCTGAATGACGACTGGACGCAGTACACCATCCCATACCTGGCCATGTCGCAGATGAAGGGTTGGGGTTCGCCGCATACGCCGGGCGTTGATTCGTCGAAGGTTTACGGCATGCAGTTTCAGGTGAACGAGAAGGGTGCCAAGTTCGACGTCTGGGTGGACGAGATCCAATTCACGGGTTGCCCCTGAATTTTTGGCGTCAATGAGGCTCGTCGCAGGCGCTCTGGCGCTCACTGCCTGGTCTTGCGTTTGGCTGGGCGCGAGTTGTGTGCCGCGCCCAGCGCCGCTTGCGAGCAATCCAGCGCTCGGCGGCACGGACGCGAGCTCTGCGGTGCCGACGTCAGCGGGCAACAACCTGCTCAAGAACAGCACGTTCGAAGACGGCACGAGCTTGCCGTGGATGACGTCGTTCTCGCAGCCCGCTGACGGCGCGGCCAACGTGAAGAAGGGCGCGTTGTGCGTCAACGTGACGAACAAGGGGTCGAATCCTTGGGACGCTCAGGTTCGTCACCGCGAGATGGTGATTCAGAAGGAGCACACCTATACGGTGCAATTTCGCGCCTTCGCTTCTGCACCGACGCGAGCGCGCACGAAGGTCGGCATGTCCGGTCCGCCCTACGCGGAATACTGGTCGTCGACGGTCGACGTCGGCACGGAACCCAAGCTCTACAGCGGCAAGTTCACGATGCAGGGCAATGACGACCCGACGGCAGAGTTTGCATTCCACATCGGCGGGTCGGTCGCGCAAGCGTCGGTGCCGTTCGATTTTTGTATCGACGACGTGCGCTTGGACGACCCAGATTTCGCGCCTCCCGCCAAGACAGAGCAGGGCGTCGTCGTCCCGAACGTGCTCGTCAACGAGGTTGGCTATTTGCCCGACGCCGCCAAGGTCGCCACCGTCAAAACTGCAGCTACGGCGCCGCTCGATTGGGAGCTGCTGAGCGCTTCGGGCAGCAGTGTCGCCAAAGGCAAGACGAGTGTGTATGGCCCGGACGCTGCGTCAGGCGACTCGGTCCATGAAATCGACTTCAGCAACGTCAAGGCCGTAGGTAGCGGTTACTCGCTCAAAGTCGGCGCCGACAAGAGCTGGCCCTTCGACATCCGCCCCGATTTATACAAGCAGCTCAAGTACGACGCGCTCGCGTACTTTTACCAGAACCGCAGTGGTATCGAGATCGCAATGCCCTATGCCGGCGACGCATCGCTCGCGCGGCCCGCGGGGCACTTGGGCGACAACAGCGTCAAGTGCCTGGCAGGCAGCGGTTGCGACTACACGCTCGACGCAAGCGGTGGTTGGTATGACGCGGGCGATCATGGGAAATACGTCGTAAATGGCGGCATTTCGCTGTGGACGCTCCTGAATGAATACGAGCGCGCGAAGTTCATCGGTACGAGCGTTGCCGATTTCGGTGACGGCAAATTGAAGATTCCAGAGGCCAGCAACAAGGTCCCCGACCTGTTGGACGAGGCCCGCTGGGAGCTCGAGTTCCTACTGAAGATGCAGGTTCCACCTGGCAAACCCAGGGCTGGCATGGCGCATCACAAGTTGACGGACGCAGACTGGACAGCGTTGGGCACCGCGCCGAGTGACGACAAGCAAGCGCGCTACTTGCACGCGCCGAGCACGGCCGCGACCCTCAACCTAGCGGCCACGGCCGCACAGGGCGCGCGAATCTGGAAGAGCATCGACCCAGCGTTTGCCGCAAGGTGTCTGGTGGCAGCTGAAACCGCGTGGAACGCCGCCAAGGCCAACCCCAAGCTTTATGCCTCACCGTCCGACGACAAGGGTGGGGGTTCCTACTCGGACGAAGACGCGAGCGACGAGTTCTATTGGGCCGCTGCGGAGCTGTTCATCACGACGAGTAAGCCGGAGTATCGACAATTTCTCGCTTCCTCGCCGTATGACAAGCGGTTTCGAACCGAGGCAGGCGGCCACCTTTCTTCGATGAATTGGGGCTCGACCGACGCTCTCGGTCAGATCTCGCTCGCGTTGGTGCCGAATGGTCTGGAGGCGTCAGTGGTGAAGCAAATCCGCGCACGCATCACGGCCGCGGCAGATGGCTACCTGAGGGTAGAGCACAGCGAGGGGTATCGAACGGCGCTGCAGCGCACGGCGCAAGGGCAGTACGTCTGGGGCTCGAACTCGTTCGTCTTGAACAACCTGATCGTGCTCGCTCTGGCTTATGATTTCACGAAAGAACAAAAGTACCTCGACGGCGTCGCGACTGGGATGGACTACTTGCTAGGCAGGAACCCTCTCGGTCAGTCGTATGTGTCGGGCTACGGGCGAAAGCCACTCGCGAATCCCCACCATCGCTTTTGGGCTTATCAAGCGAACAACAAGTTCCCGCACGTTCCGCCTGGAGTGGTCGCCGGCGGACCCAACTCCACGGTCGATGACCCGTACTCCAAGGCCGCTGGCCTCCGTGGTTGTGTGCCGGAGAAGTGTTACGTGGACAACATCGAAGCTTACTCAGTGAATGAGATCACCATCAATTGGAACGCCCCACTGGCCTGGGTCGCGGCGTTCCTCGACGAGAAGGCACATTTGGTCGCAAGCAAATGAGCTCTCCCGACAAGTCTCGCGTGCCACGCGCGAGGCCACACCAGCTTGGTTCGTAGTCAGTTAGCCCTCTGGAGCCCCAAAGTCATGCGTTTTGGTCATTTCGACGACAACCACAAAGAATACGTCATCACAACGCCGAAGACTCCGTATCCGTGGATCAACTACCTCGGAAACGAGAATTTCTTCGGTCTCGTCTCGCACCAGGGTGGCGGCTATTGCTTCTATCGTGACGCGCGCCTGCGTCGTTTGACTCGCTATCGCTACAACAATGTCCCCACGGACTCCGGTGGGCGTTACTTTTACATCAACGAAGGAGGCGACACTTGGACCCCGACCTTCATGCCCATGAAGAAGGAGCTCGATTTCTTCGAGTGCCGTCACGGCTTGGGCTACACCAAGATCACTGGGCGTCGGAATGGGCTACGCGCCGAGGTGCTGTACTTCGTGCCGCTCGGCGAGACGGCGGAGGTTCACCAGGTAACTCTCAAGAACGAGAGCTCCGCCGCGAAGAACGTCAAGCTGTTCTCGTTCATCGAATTTTGCTTGTGGAACGCGCACGACGACGCGACCAACTTTCAGCGGAATTTCAGTACCGGTGAGGTCGAAGTCGAGGGTAGCACCATCTACCATAAGACCGAATATCGCGAGCGCCGCGATCACTTCGCGTTCTATCATGTGAACGCCAAAGTCGCTGGCTTCGATACGGATCGAGAATCATTCATCGGCCTCTATAACGGGTTTGGTGACCCCGACGTGCCTTGCGCAGGCGAGTCGAAGAACACGGTCGCCAGCGGTTGGTCTCCGGTCGCATCCCACGGCCTCGACGTGTCGCTCGCCCCCGGCGAAGAAAAGACGTTCGTGTTCGTGCTCGGCTACGTCGAGAACCCACGCGCGGAGAAGTGGGAGAAGCCCGGCATCATCAACAAGAAGCGCGCTCATGACTTGATCGCCAAGTTCTCCAGCGCGGAGCAGGTGAGTGCAGCGCTCGGCAAGCTGCGCGCGCATTGGGAGGGCCTACTCTCGAACTACGCCATCGAATCCGGGGACGAGAAGCTGAACCGGATGGTGAACATCTGGAATCCATATCAGTGCATGGTGACCTTCAATATGTCGCGCAGTGCCTCGTACTTCGAGTCGGGCATCGGGCGCGGCATGGGTTTCCGGGACTCCAATCAGGACCTCTTGGGGTTCGTGCACTTGGTGCCGGAACGCGCGCGAGAACGCATCATCGATATCGCTTCGACTCAGTTCGCCGACGGGAGCGCTTATCACCAGTATCAACCGCTCACGAAGCGCGGCAACAACGACGTTGGCAGCGGCTTCAACGACGACCCGCTGTGGTTGATCCTCGGGGTCTCCGCTTACATCAAGGAGACTGGTGACTATGGCATTTTGGATGAGCAGGTGCCGTTCGACAACGACACCAAGAACCAAGCGACCTTGCTCGAGCATCTGAAGCGCTCGTTCGATCACGTGTCGCACAACCTCGGCCCGCACGGGCTACCGTTGATCGGGCGCGCGGATTGGAACGACTGTTTGAATCTGAATTGTTTCTCCGAGACTCCGGACGAACCGTTTCAGACTACCGGTAACCGCACGGGGCGCACCGCAGAGTCGGTCTTCATTGCCGGCATGTTCGTGCACATTGGTCCCGAGTACGCCAAGATCGCGGAGTACAAAGGTCAGAAGGACGAAGCCGCGCGCGCCCTCGCTGAAGTCTCGAAGATGGAAAAGACCGTGCTCGAGCACGGTTGGGACGGCGAGTGGTTCCTGCGTGCCTACGACTTCTTCGGCAAGAAGATCGGCAGTAAGGATTGCCCCGAAGGCGACAGTCAGATCCTGATCGAGCCGCAGGGCTATTGCGTCATGGCTGGCATCGGTGTCGCCACTGGCGAGGCCCAAAAAGCCCTTGATTCAGTCAAGGAGCGGCTCGACACGCGTTACGGCATCGTGCTCAATAACCCTCCGTATCGTGAGTACCACGTGGAGCTCGGCGAGATCTCTTCGTATCCGCCTGGCTATAAAGAGAACGCGGGCATTTTCTGCCACAATAACCCCTGGGTAATGATCGCCGAGACGGTGATCGGGCGGGGTGAGCGGGCTTTCGAGTACTACAAAAAGATTGCGCCCGCCTACATCGAGGACATCAGCGAGATCCATCGCACCGAGCCGTACGTGTATTCGCAAATGATCGCCGGCAAAGACGCCGTGCACCATGGCGAAGCCAAGAACTCTTGGCTCACGGGTACAGCCGCTTGGAATTTCGTCGCGATCTCGCAGTACTTGCTCGGCATTCGGCCAGAGTGGGACGGCCTGTGCGTGAAACCGTGCATCGGCAAGGACGTGCCCGAATTCACGGTCACCCGCAAATGTCGGGGCGCGACCTACCGCATTCGAGTCAAGAGCACAGGCGGCACCGGCACGGTCAAGCTCAGCGTCGACGGCAAGGCCATCGTGGGCGATACCGTGCCATACGCCAAGGCTGGTGCGACGGTGAATATCGAGTGTGAAGCGAGCTGAAGCGCGTAGCTGGAACCGGTTCTAGGGAAAAGCATTTAACAAATCGCGACAAAGTGCGGGATCACTGGTCCGTGATCTCAGAAAACGCTATGGTTCAATCATGAGAAGTCTGCGGACGAGGCGCTTTTCTGGGGCTATCGGGCTAGGAGTCGGGCTGTTACTCGTGAGCGCGTGCAGCGCGAGCAACAAGACCGTGACGAGCGGTGTACGTGGCTCGTCCGGGGACGGTAGCGTCGCGACCGGCTCGGGCGGTAGCGGGAGCAGCTCGACCACGAGTGACGGCGGTAGCCCGAATCTCAACACCGGCAACACCGCAGGCACGTCGAGCACGGACGCGGGGTGTCAGCAGTACGCCGTCAACTTCGTCCCGAAGATCCCGACGGTGTTCGTGCTCGTCGACCGCTCGGGCAGCATGTTCGAGGCAGCGGCGGGTGGCGTGGCTCCGTGGGAGCCTCTCAAGACGGGTGCGCTACAAGTGATTCAACAACTGCAGGCCGAAGTGGCGTTTGGCTGGGGGGCTTTCACCGGGAATGTCGCCACCATGCAATGTCCGATCTTCGATTCCGTGGCTCCCGCCTTGAACAACTACGGTGCCATCAGCGCGGTCTACCAACCGATGGGGGCCCTGCCCAATGGCGAGAAGGCGGAAACCCCAGTCGGGGAAGCATTGCCAAAGGTGCAGACGGTGCTCGCGTCAACTCCCGTCGACGGAGAGAAGTACATCCTATTCGTGACGGACGGTGAGCCTGACTTCTGCGATGACGGCGACTCGAACTGCCCGATCGACGACGTGGTTTATCACCTCCAGTCGCTCCAAGCGCAGGGCATCAGCACGATCATTTTCGGGCTACAGAACGGCAACGTGCCGGCTGGGACTCTGCAAGCATTCGCGAACGCTGGCGCTGGACAACCGGTTGCGAGCTCGACATTTGCAGACACCGCGCAGAACGTGTTCTACGCGTGCCAAGGCGTCACTGGCTGGAAGGCGGACGCTACTGCGGCGGGCCAAACTGGGATGAACTTGCTGGGCACGTACGCGGACACTGGCGGCACAACCAAGTACTA
>DATHOI010000378.1:0-5878 GCA_035485095.1 Polyangiaceae bacterium
TGTCCGGAAATGCTCAAGAGCGGTGTCGCGCTCAAGCTCACCCCCGCGGGTAACACGGTGGGGCGGCTATATCCCGAGCAGTGCAACTATCAAGTCAACGACAGCGCGCAGACGGTGACGCTCAGCTTCTCCGGGACGGGCTCGGCGTGGACGCCGATCGCGGGCCGCGTCGGTTTCTCCGTGGCGACGGGCGTCGAGTACGGCATGGACTTCTACATGGCCGAGGATTCGATCTACGTCTGGGCAAAGCCGGTCCGCATTCCCTTCGGTCCTGAATTCAAGATCGGCGCGATCGAAAACAAACTGGTGAACTGGGCGGCGCAGGGTGCGGCGGGCTACATGGCGAGCACCTTCGGCGCCCAGATCGTGCAGAGCCAGATCGCCAGCGGCTTCACCGTGATTCACTCTGACGACGGCGACGAGTTCGCGCTCGGACAGCTGCAGCCTCCGCAGCACCCGCCCAAGCCCTTCAATTTGCCGAAGGGCGGGCGCTATGTCTTCGTCAACGACACGACGGAAGTGCGCTCCGAACAGATCGACATGCTCGGCCCGTTCGAAGTCACCGAGAGCGGCCAAGCGCTATTTTGCCGCTTTCGTCTGACCGGTCCGAGCCTCGACGTGCTCGTCATTCGCCGCGGCGCCGGGGATCTGTGGCGCAGCGGGTTGCAGCTCGGGGCGGCGCTCGGGCCGCCACCGGAAGCCCCCGTCATGCAATTTCCGCTCATGCCGGGCCCTGAACAACAGCAGAAGATCCCGCTCCCGCCGGGTCAGTACTACGTCGTTCTCGACAACAGCTCTAAAGTCGGCAGCGTGAATCCGCCTTGGAATCCGCTCGGCGTCGTGGGCGGCAACGTTGCCGTCGTGGCTCACGTCGTCGAGCTCGGTAAAGCCGACGATAGCTTCTGACCGCTGAGCGAGTCGAGTCGAGTCGAGTCGAGTCGAGTCGAGTCGAGTCGAGTCAACGCCCGCTGGCGCGCCAACTCAGGCGGCGCCCAAACCGACGCGCCAGTCCACGGGCAAATCCAAAAAGCCCTCCAGACACAGGAAATCGTAGAGCTCCTGGCACATCACCGCGCACGTTTCGCTAAACACATGCGGGTCGGTGAAGAACTTCACTGTCTCGTCTCGGAACTCCTCACTGTCTTGGGTCAGGCGTTCGAGCAGCTCATCCCCGCAGAAGAACACCATCTGCTGCATGAAGAGTTGTTCCCACTGCGCGCGGAACGCCGGAAACCGATCCGCGAGCACTTTGTACGAGACGCTATTCGACTGACTCGCGGTCTTGGCCACGCGCAGCGTCACCTTCGCCATTTGCTCGACCCGAGGCGGCAGATGCTTATTCACGAAATCAGCGATCACACCGGTGTAGATGTTCATCACTCGATTCAGCTCTGGCGAGCGACGTGACAAGAACCCGACTTGCAGATCACGCTCCATTTTTGCCAGCATTTGCAGCGTCGATTCGCGAATCTCCGGGGTCACGTACTCGAATCCTTCGAGCTCGGCGCGTAGTCGGTTCTTGTACCGAGTGAGCACGTAGTAGACGCCCTGTTCGGCGTGATGAATGACCTTGTCTTTATCGCCCTTGGTCTTCTCGTGGAGCTCACTCTCGAAGAACAATTTGGCGATGCGACGCCCGATGGGCTTCAAAATGCGCGTCGAATATTGCGACTGTGTAGAGAACACGCGCGTAAGGAGCGACGTGAACGCACGCAGCTGCTGCTCTTCACGCTGCTCCGGAGTTTGCTGCTGAGCGAGCTCTTGACTCGCTGCCGCCTGCATCGCCTTCAGCTGAGCCACGACTTGGGCCGTGATCGCGTCGAGCTCCGGGCTGGTTTCGAGCTCGCCCTTGTAGTGCACGATGCGCGCTTGCACTTGCTCGTTCAGCAAGCCGAGCGCCTGGACGGTCAACGTTTCCTTTTGGCCCTCGGTCATTGGGCGCGGTGCAGGCAATGGCGGCCGGACAGCAGCTCCCGCGGCAGGAGCGGGTGGAGGGCCGCCAACCGCGCGGCGTGGCGGAGGCGCGGGTGGTTTCGGCGGCGACGCTTCTGTCACGGCCAGCGACGATACCCCTCGGGCCCCTTCGTGTATACCCTGCGATCGGGAGAACCTCATGCCAACGCCGACCGTCACTCCGTTCGTCTCGAGCCCCTGGCGCACGTGGTTTGCGCTCGCACAGCGAAGCGCTGCTCTTGGCCTGTGTTTGACCGTGGCGACCGGCTGCGCGCGCGGCCCAAACCTGAGCGTCGATGGGCTACCGCTGCGCAAGGTCGTCGTGTATCGCAACGGCGTCGGATACTTCGAACGCTCGGGCCAAGTCGACGGGGATTCGGTCCAGTTTCACATGCGTCAACGCATGGTGGGAGACTTTTTGGCGACGCTCGCCATCGTCGAGCGCGGCGGCAGCTCGGTGCACGCCGCCTCCTTTCCTCTCGATGTCTCGAGCGATGATCCCACGGCGCCCGACCCGCAATTCATGCGCATGCTCGATGCGTGGGAGCACCCGGACCAGATTCCAGATTCCCGCACGGTAGGGCGAAACAAGCTACGCGACGTGACTCTGCGTCTCGACGGCAAGCAGCACGATCTGGCCGTGGGTTATGTGGCCGCGACGCCGGTTTGGCGTCCCTCTTACCGCATCGTCGTGCAAGACGGCGGCGCAGATCTGCAGGCCTGGGGCATCGTCGAAAATGTCTCTGGTGAAGACTGGAAAGACGTGGAGCTGTCGCTGGTCGCCGGCGCGCCACTCGCGTTCGAATCGACGCTCGGCGACCCCGTGACGCCTCCGCGTCCGGTCGTGACTGACACGGGAGAGGTGATCGCTGCGGTACCCGAAGGCGTCACGTCGCTCAATGAAAAGGAGGGTGGCGAAGTGAACCGCGTCACCCCGCCGCCGGAGCCTGCTCCGCCGCCCATGGCGGAGGCTCCGGCTGCGCCCATGCCTGCACCTGCTTCGGGCAGCGGCAGCGGCTACGCGCATGCCGCCCCCAAGAAGGCCCGGCGCATGAAGGCGGATGAAGCAAGCACCCAGCTGAGCGCCAACGCTCCCGCCGAAATCGCGGACAACGACGAAGACCGGCGCGTTGCATTCGACGAGTTGAGTCGATCCGGTCTCAGCGCGCCGCGTCGCATCAGTGCGCTCGCGGCCGTTGCGGTCGACTCCGGAGCCACGCGCTATCAAATCCCGATCCGGCTCACTATCCCGGACGCGAGCGCGACGATGGTGCTGTTGATCAACCAACGCGTGCCGGGCGAGGCAGTGTTCTTGTTTGCCCCCGACGGCGGCGTGCCTGACTCGACGGCGCATCCGTTTCGCGTGGCGCGTTTCACCAACGCGACGACCGGTCTCCTCGAGCGAGGGCCGATCGCGGTCTTCGAAAAGGGCGCGTTTTTGGGGCAAGGTATGCTCGATCCGCTGCCACCCAAAGCGACCGCCACGGTGCCCTTCGCCCTCGAGAGAAGCTTGGCTGTCGAGAGCGAACGCCGCAACTTGGAGCTCGGCGCACGCATTTTCAAAATCGAAGCAGGCGAATTGGTCGTGGAGCGCGACAGCGTCACACGCACCGTCTACCGCATCAAAAATGGCGGCGACGCGAGCGCGAAGCTCTTGGTCCGGCATCCTCGCTTGAGCGCGGCGCGTCTGTACAAACCGCCAGCTGGGACCGAAGACAATCTGGGCGCCGGCAACGCGCTGATACCGATTCAGATCCCCGCCGCGGGCAAGGCCGAGCTGACCGTAGAGGAACGCCAGCCGACTGAGCAGGGTACCGATTGGCTTTCGCCGCTCGCCGACGATGCCGTCAAAGCCTACGTGACCGACGCGCGCGCCGATCGCGCGATCGCCTCGGCGCTGACCAGCGCTTGGGCGCAACGCAACGCGCTGAAGCAAGTCGTGGACACGCGCGATGAGCTCATGCGTAGCCAAGCCGAGCTCGAAAAATCAGCACGCGAGACGCGGCTCAGCTTGGAAGCGATCGAGAAAAACAAGCAAGCCGCGGATTTGCGCGCAAAGCTGACCGCGCGCCTCGGCGACGTGACCGGCAAGCTAGACCAGATCAGCAAGAAGCTCGTGGAGGTGAACATGCGAGCCTCCGAGCTCGAGGTGCGCTTTCGGGATGGAATCCGTGAGATCCGCCTGACCACGCCGCTGCCACCGAAGGACTGAGATGCGCCCGTCGCGGCAAATACCGCCAAATATCAGCTGTTTTTCGGCCATCGAGGTTGACAAGCCCGGACTGTTGCGCCACAAAAGTGGCTCGCATGATCGAGGCCGCTGAAGTCGAACGCCTACTGCGCCAACGCTTCAGTGATGCCTTGCTCGAGCTAGTCGACCTGACGGGCACTCAGGACCACTATCAGGCGCGCGTCGTGTCGAGTGTCTTCGTCGGGAAATCGCTAATCGAGCAGCATCAACTCGTGTACGGCGCGCTCGGCCCCGCGATGAACGGAGCCATCCACGCGCTGGCACTCAAAACATTTACGCCCGAAGCCTGGGCGAAAGTCAGTGGAGGAAATGATGGACGAAGCCTTACGTGAACGCATCAAGAGCACGATCGAGAGTCATAAGGTCGTGCTCTTCATGAAGGGCAACAAGAACTTCCCGCAATGTGGGTTCTCGGCGCAGGTGCTGGGCATGCTCAAGCAAAATGGCGCGGAGTTTCGCGACGTGAACATTCTGGCCGACGCAGATCTGCGCACCGGCTTGAAGGAATATTCGAACTGGCCGACGTTCCCGCAGCTGTACGTGGACGGCAAGCTCGTGGGTGGCTGCGATATCGTGACCAGCCTGAATGAGAGCGGCGAGCTGAAAGCCGTGCTCGGCCTGGCAAGCTGATCGAAGCGACGGAACCGCGCGCGGCGCTCGCCAGCAGGCCGTGACGCGAACCTCAGCCCGAGTTCGCGAGCTGCAAGGCCCGCGCGGCGTCGAGGCTCGCTCGCTGCGCGCGGTTCGCGTCTCGGAACGGGAAGGTGAGGCGAGTGGCGTGCTCTGGGCGTCCGGAAATCATGCCCAGCTCGCGGCCGATCAACGTGGCGGCAGCGCTGCGGTCCATGCTGCTCGCCGCGTCGCTGATGGCGTCGAAGGTATGACCGCGCTGCGGCGGACCGGCAAGAGCGCCGAGCACATTCGGCTTCAGCACCGGCAGATTGCTGTAGCTCGCCATGAAGTAGACCAGGGACGACACGGCTCGACCAGGCGTCGAGCCCAGAAACCAGGACCCGATGTGATGTGATTCCGAATTGGCGCAATGTGCGAACAAGGCGCCGTCGGTCGCGCTCAGCTCTTCTGCCAATGCATCGGCGAGCATGAAGTAGTCACCGCGTTGCTCCTCGCTGAAGTACGGGACCACGTACGGCCCGGAAAAAACCAGACTGAGCCCGCTGACCTGGCCGCTGCCGAGCGGCGCGCTCGGGCTGACCGCGACCTCCGCGTCGAAACGCTGGACCGCGCGCAGGTGACTCGCCGGCGCCCAGCTGAGCGTGCCGCTCTTTGCGCCGGGCACGCGGCTGATGAACTTCGACAGCCCCGGCGTGAGCGATAGATCGGCAGGGGCGCCTCGCCGCAGCAACACGAGCTCGACGACCCAACCCTCGCTGTCCGCCGGCCCAACGTTGGCGCCACGCGCCACCCGGGTGCGCGTTTGTTCGCAAGCAGTGCCCGCCAAGATCGTCCGCTCGCGGTCCGGGTCGGGCACACTGCCGAGCGTCGACGAGGAGCTCACGCTCGGAGTCGAGGCGAACAGCGAAGGCCCAGCACCCCGAGGCGCTAGGAAGTGATAGGCGAGGGCTATCGCTGCGGCCGTTATGCCCGCGATCGAAATCGGCGCGAACACCGAAAACCAGCGCAGGCCGCGGGGCTGCCGCGGGGGAGCGATGGGCT
>DATHOI010000379.1:0-3820 GCA_035485095.1 Polyangiaceae bacterium
AACGTGTTCCCGTATCTCGAGCTCGAAGCGCGCAACCATTTGCTGAAGGCTCTGGACGCGCACTCGTCGGGAAAGATGACGATCAACAGCGCGCTTCGTACCGTGGCTCAGCAGTATTTGGTGTGGCGCTGGGCGGCGGGCAAGCGCTGCGGCGTGCAGCTCGCGACTCCGCCGGGTGAGAGCAATCACGAGATCGGCATCGCGCTGGACGTAGCCGAGCCCGCCCAGTGGCGACCCGCGCTCGAGGCGCAAGAGTTTCGCTGGCTCGGCAACAGCGACCGGGTGCACTTCGATTACAAGGGCAGCGACGCGCCGCCGCCCCATACCGCGGCGGACGTGCTCGCCTTTCAAACGCTGTGGAATCGAAATCACCCGACTGACGCCATCAGCGCGGACGGTCGCTACACCCCGGCGACCGAGCAGCGTTTGAAGAAAGCCCCCACCGACGGCTTTCCGATCGGACCGACGTGCGGCAAGTCGAGCTTGGCCAAGCACTGAGGTAAGGCGAGGTCCTACTTCTCAGCGCCGCGGGGCGAATTTTCGCGAGCTACGGTAGATAACCCGCTAGAGTGATTGCGCTACCGAGTCGCGGCCGCACTATCGTGCTCGCCGGACGCGAATCAGAGATAAATTTCGAGCGCTCCGGCTATCCACAGCTCGAGGAAAATCGATGCTGAATCGGACACCGAATCGCCGCTCGTTGGTCAGAAGCGCGCTGTTGCTACTCGGCTTAGGGCTGACCCAAGCCTGCGTCAGCGGAGCCGGCGACAATGGCGCCCTCGCTGGTTCGAGCGCCGGCAACAGCGCAATTGCTGGCCAAAGCAGCGCAGATGCTGGCGCATCCACCGGCGGGCAGGGGTCCAGCGCGGGCAACACGTCGACCTCCGGACAGGCCACGGGAGGCAGCGCGGGGTCCGTGAGCACCGGCGCGGGCGGAGCCAGTAGCGGCGCGGGCGGTACGAGCTCGGGCAATGGCGGCAGCTCGAGTGGCGGTAGAAGCTCGAGCGGTGGCACGTCGGGCAGCGCCGGAGCCGGCGGTTCGCCGCTGGTCATGACGCATCCGGGTCAATGCATCTACCCGCCTCAGGCGTCAGAGCGAAAGGCTCCGCCGTTCACGTTGCCCGCGCCGGCTCAGCCCGCCGGCCTCGTCCTGCGTTTGATGAACAATTGTCCGCAAACGCTGTGGGTCCACGCCGCCGGCATTCCGACCGGCGAAGTGCAGCTCGCCGGCAAGCAAGCGGGCCAGGCTCCCAGCGAAGAAGTCTACGACTGGCCCGGCCTAGCCGGACGCATGTCGGTCTACGAAGGCAGCGACAACGGCTACAACATCAACTTCTTGGAGATGAACGCGAGCAAGACGGCGCTCAACGTCAACCTCTCGAACGTGGACTGGGTGGGCCTGCCGGTCGAGGTCAAAGGCAACGCCCCGGCCACGTGCTTGACCGCTTGTTATACGCCGCTCGCGCACATGATGGACGGCTGCCCTGCGCCGCTCCTCGACGCCACGCACCAAGTTTGCCAAGCGCCTAAAGATTGGTGCGCAAATCAAGCCAACGCGAGCAACGCGCTGTGCACGGCGCTCGACGCGGCGGGTGCCGCCGTGATCGCCAATGATCCGAAGTGCAGCGCGGGTGGCAGCGTCACCGCCGCGGGCACCGGCTGGAAGATCTACGGCTGCGCGGGCAACGGCAACGAGAACTTCTGGAATCAAAATCCGTATTGTTGCGCCGAAGCCAACCGCGGGTATGTGAGCGACGTGAACGACCCCGCGAAGGACGACACGCAGAACTGCAACTATTACAAAACCATGCCCTACAGCACGTACTCGGCGTACTCGCAGACAGTGTGCCCGTTCGTGTACTCGTTCGCCTATGACGACGTAAACAATCAGAGCGGTTATCAAGCTTGTCAGGGCGCGACTGAAATGGACGTCACGTGGTGCCCCGGCGACCCGTGATCTGAGCCCTCGCAACAGCCGGGCGTTCTCCGCTCTGCGCGCTGATTCGTCTCGAAGCGAGCCGCTCCGCCGTCGTCTTGGGGGCGTGGGCGTTTTGCGAGCGCTGTCCGAACGCCTCGGCCCGGCGCGGGCAAGCCGCGCGGCTCTGCGGATCGCCAACAGAAAACGGCCTGCGAACGGCTCCAGGTTTCTTCACATTTCCGGGGCGCGTTTTCGGGCTATTAGGCTGACGATGAGCTGGCCTATCAGGGGTATCGAATGAGTGACGAGAAGCCCAAGGGGAAACCCAAGAGCTCGCGCCGCAACCTGCTCATCGCGGGCGCGATGCTGAGCCTCGCGTACGGCGGCTACCGCCTCTATCTCGAGCGTAAACCGTACGAATGGAGCGGTACGGTGGAGGCGCGCACTATTTCCGTCGGTTCGCGCGCGGGGGGGCGAGTCAAAGAGGTGTTGGTTCGAGAGGGCGACCACGTCAATGCAGGCCAAGCGCTGGTCACGCTCGAGCCGGCAGATTTTCCGGCGCAGCTCATGCAAGCGCAAGCGCAGCTCGACGAGTGGCAAGCGAATTTGGAGAAGCTCCAAAAAGGCGCGCGACCGGAGGAGCTGGCTGAAGCGCGAGCCCGCGCCCTCACCGCAAAGGCCGCGCTCGATCAAGCCGTCGCCGGCTCACGCCCGGAAGAGGTTGGCGCAGCCGAGGCGCGCTTGGCGGTGCAAGAGGTTGCCGTCCAAAAGGCGCAGATGGACGCCGACCGAGTCCATGCGCTCGACAAGTCCGGAGCCACCGCGCGCGTCGACGTGGACAACGCGGACATGGAGCTGAAAGGCGCCGTCGCGCTGCGCGACGCGCTCAAGCACCAACTCGACGAGCTGAAGAACGGCTCGCGTCGCACCGAGGTCGTGCAAGCGCAAGCCCGCGAGATGGAGCAATCGGCGTCCGAACGGCTCGTCGCGGCGGGCTCACGTGTGGAGGACCTAAAGGCCGCGAAGGCGGAGGTGGACGGCGCTCAGGGGCGCGTCGACCAAATCCAATCCTTGATTGACGAGCTGAGCATCAGGGCGCCGCTGCCTTCGCGCGTGGAGGCGCTCGACCTGCGGCCGGGTGACATCATTGCGCCGAACGCGACCGCCGCCGTGTTGCTCGAAGAAAAGCAGCTGTACGTGCGCATCTACGTGCCAGAGACGCTGCTCGGGCATCTGAAGGTCGGGCAGGCCGTGCAGATCTCGGTCGATTCCTTCGCCAATCAGACGTTCCAAGGCGTGGTCGAGCACATCAACGATGTCGGCGAATACTCCCCGCGCAACTTGCAAACGGCGGACGAGCGCGCCGATCAAGTGTTTGCCGCGCGCGTCGGGCTCAGAAATGGCTTCGACCAGTTGCGTGCTGGCATGGCCGCGTTCATTCAGGTACCCAAGTGAGCACTGAGGTCGTCATCTCCGTCGACAACGTGACGCGTTGCTTTGGCGACTTCACTGCGTTGAAAGACGTCTGTCTCACCGTCACGCGCGGCATGGTCTACGGCTTGCTCGGCCCGAACGGTTCCGGGAAGTCGACGTTGATCCGCATTTTGTGCGGGCTACTCGCGCCGACCGAAGGCAAGGCCAGCGTGCTCGGCTTGGACGTCGTCGAGCAAGGCGAGGCGATCCGCCGGCAGATCGGCTACATGAGCCAGAAGTTCTCGCTCTATCCCGACCTGACCGTGCTCGAGAATCTCGACTTTTACGCCGAAATTTACGGGATACCCAAGGCGCGCCGCTTGGCTCGCCGTGACGCTGCGGTCGAGCTCACGCACATCAGCCCGTACATCGACAGATTGGCCGGCAACCTCTCGGGTGGTTGGAAGCAGCGCTTGGCGCTGGGCGCGG
>DATHOI010000380.1:0-13584 GCA_035485095.1 Polyangiaceae bacterium
AGCTTTCGAAATGGCGAGTCAGTGGCGCTGCCTACTCCACTCGCCAACACGGTGGCCGTGTACCGCACTGGCAAGAGCGTGTGGCGTCTGGAGCTCGACAGCGCGATGGTGACACTGGTTGAAGCGCTGGCGGCCGGCGAAACGCTGGCGGCTTCGCTCGAGCGCGTGCAAGCGCAACTCGGCGATCGCACGGAGCAAGAGGCCGCCGCGCTCGTCTCTACTTGCTTCCAGCACAGCGTGTCGAGCGGCTTGTTTTCGGCGCTCGTGCTGTGAGCCGAGGCTGCGCGCCGGAGTCAGCTCTGCGGCACGATGCGGTGCAGCGCGGCTTCGTCGCGTTGCTCCATGGCGAGCTCTGCTTCGAGGCTGGCGCGGTCGCGACCGATCGTCGCTAGCGCCAAGGTGTGAGGGCCGCTTCGGAAAGCGACGGCGCAGTCGAGCTTTGCCACACTGCCCGAGATGTCCACGCGCTCCCAGGCCTCGGCGTGCCCGAGGTAGGAGATCGTACAGTCGTAGTGCGCGCTCCAGAAAAACGGCACCGCGTCGAAGCGCTGGTTGTTGCCGAGCATGTTCAGGGCCGCGGTCTCGCCCTGACGTGTGGCGACGACCCAATGCTCGACCCGGATTTTGTGACCAGTTCGAGCTTCCGGGAAGCGCGCGATGTCGCCGGCCGCGAACACACCGGGCGCGCTCGTGCGCAGGTACTCGTCGACGACCACGCCGCGATCGAGCGTCAGTCCGGCGGCCTCGGCGAGCTCGACGGACGGCCGCACGCCGATTCCGAACACCACCAAGTCTGCCTCGAGCTCGCTGCCGTCGTCGAGGCGTACGGACCGCTCGCTGACCGATGCCGGACGCTGACCGAGCCGAAACGACACGCCGTGCGCCTCATGCAGCTGCTGCACGGCTTGGCCCAATACTTCACCCAGGACGCGAGCGAGCGGCACCGTGTCCGGTGCAACCACGGTCACTTCCAAGCCTCGCGCGCGGAGTGAGGCGGCCACCTCGAGCCCAATGAAGCCCGCGCCGACGATCACGGCTCGCTTGGCGCCCGCGCTCCGTTCGATGATGGCGCGGCTGTCGGCGAGCGTGCGCAAGTAGTGGACGTGCGGCAGTTGCGCGCCGGGGATCGTAGCGGTGATGGGCAGCGCGCCCGTCGCGAGCAATAGCGCGCCGTAGTCGAGCTTGGTTCCGTTCGTGAGCGCGACGCTCTTCGCCTTCGAGTCGATGCTGGCGACGCGCGTCCCTTGGAGCAGCTCGATCTGATGTTCGGCGTAGAACTCGGGCGAGCGCAGCGGGATCCACTCTTCGGGGGCCGTGCCCGCGAGGTAGTCCTTGGACAAATTCGGTCGATCGACGGGCAACGAGTCTTCAGCGCCGATCAGCGTCAGTTTGCCGCGATAACCCGCGCGTCGCAGCTTCTCTGCGGCCGAGTTGCCGGCGGCGCCGGCGCCGATGATCACGACCGAGCTCGGTTCGTTCGTCGTGGCGGGCGCTCGAGCTGCGCGCTTGCCGAGCACGTACAGCTTGCCCGCCCGCTCTTCTACGTCAAAACAGGCGATGGGGTCCCGCGCCGGGGCGCGTAGGGAGTCGCCGCTCTCGAGGGAGAAGCACGCATGATGATATGGGCAGCGCACCGTATCGCCGACGAGTAGGCCGTCGACGAGTGGCGCGCCGTAGTGCGTGCAGTGCGCACCAACGGCGAACACCCCGGAAGCGCCGCGCGCGAGCAAGACGGCTTCGCCGCCCGCGTGACCGACCAACATGTGGCCGGCGGCGAGCTCGCTCGTCGCGACGCCTTGGCTCAGATCCGGTCCGGTGAGTTCTTGGCTACCTGACATGGCGTTCTCCTCCGCTCCGCTCCAACGCGGGCGGGCAGCATGCACCGAAGGCCCGGCCACAGCCAGATGGCCTTTTTGCGCTGTAGCCGGAGGGGGACCGCCGCTCTACGGTGCTGCTACGGTGTCCGGTCGATCTGGTTGCGCTCGTTCGAACGATCGAGTTGATCGGGGTCGACTGGGGAATGGAGCCGCACCACGCCGTGCTCTTGCAAGATCCGAAGCTTGGTGCGGGTCGCGGCAGGAAGGCGCGCGTAGTCGCTCTCGGTGACCTCGTTGGGCCCGCGTTGAATCGCGATCGCCGCGGAGGCGTGGAATTGCTCGGTCGATTCGATCAACATGAGGACACCGCGCGTTCAGCGCGCTCCCGAAGCAGTACGGTCCTTCTGCCCCCGGACTTCAGCGTGATGTGACGCATTTCTGGAGCAGCCAGGCGTTGCGCTTTGCCCAGTGGCGACGGGCTTTGCGCGGTTCCCGAGTGTTCCGAGGTGCTCACTCTTGGCTAGTGTTCGTGACCCCGGAAATGTGTTTATTAAAATGCATTGCGGCCTGCCATTGCTTGTCCAGCTAAGCTTTAATAAATTGCTATACCGGTTGGGGCCAGAAAGACTGCCTCGCCACCCGCACGGCCGGCGAACGTGGTAATGCGGGGCACCAAACCACCTCTGAGCAAATTCATTTGGCAAGCAGTCTGGAATCCCTCCTCGCCGAAGGCGTCATCAGCGAGATCTATGGTCGTCTGAAGAGTGGCAAAGAGGCAGATGTTTACGCGGTTTGTTACGGAGACGCTGTAGTCGCGGCCAAGGTCTACAAGGACCGAGCCCAGCGCAGCTTCAAGAACAACTCGACGTACAAGGAAGGTCGCGCGGTTCGGAATACGCGATCTCAACGGGCCATGGAGCGCGGCTCGAAATTTGGTCAGGAAGCGGCCGAGGACGCGTGGAAGGCCGAAGAGGCCAACGCGCTGTACAAGCTGCATGCCGCTGGGGTGCGCGTTCCAACGCCGGTCATGTTCTTGGAAGGGGTGTTGTTCATGGAGCTGGTGCGCGGTAGCGACGGCCAAGCTGCGCCGCGCCTCATCGACATCGCGCTCGACGCGGAGCAGGCGCACGCGGCGTACTTGGACATGCTCGGCCAGCTCGTGCGCATCCTGTCGTGCGATCTGATCCACGGCGATCTATCGCCGTACAACGTGCTCTGGGCAGCGACCGGTCCGACCATCATCGATTTCCCGCAGATCGTCGCGGCGGCGCAGAACAGCAACTCGGAAGCGTTCTTTCATCGCGACGCGCGCAACATCTTGGGTCACTTTGCTGGTATCGAGCCGCGGCTGCGCGCTCGCGCGAACGCTGATGCTCGCGAAATTTGGCGCGCCTACGTGCGGCGTGAGCTCACTCCGGATTTCATGCCCACCGGGCAACCACAGCGCGCGGAGCCCCGTCCGCAGGGAGTCGAGCGTGAAAGCCGGCCGAGGGACGAGCGGCAGGGGTCGCGCAGTGATCGCGGTCCGCAGCAGAACCGCGGTCCGCAGCAGAATCGCGGTCCGCAGCAGAATCATTCGCGCGACGACCGAAATGGCGTAGCGCGCGCGCAGGCACCGGCCGGCAATCAAGCTGGTCCGCGCTTACAAATGGCGTCTGCCCAGGCGAACATCGCATCGCAATCGGGTGAGCGTCGGCCGCAGCAGGGCGAGCAGCGGTTTCAACAGCGCCCACGCGATCCGCGTCCGCAGGATCAACGCTCGCAGCCTCAACGCTCGGATCAACGCTCGCAACCTCAGCGCTCGGATCAACGCTCGCAGCCTCAGCGCTCGGATCAACGCTCGCAACCTCAGCGCCCTCAGCAGCAGCGCCAGCAACAACGCCGAAGTCCCGAGGTGATTGTGCTCACTCGGCGCGCGCCGGAGCCCGCAGCATCTGCCGATCCGCCGGCGCGTCCCGTCGCGGAGCAGCCGAGAGCGACGGAAGCGCGCCGTCGCCCTCGTTGACGTGTCGCGTTCGCTCGACGACGAGCGTGTCAGGCTGGAACGGGACCGAATTTGCCGCGGCTCACGTCGAGCATGGCCTGTTCGATCTCGGCGACCGTGTTCATCACGAAGGGGCCGTACTGCACGATCGGTTCATCGATCGGCTCGCCCGACAGCAGGATCACGTGGCTGTCTTCTTCAGCCACCAACTCGAGGCTTTGCCCGTCGTTGTTGAACAGCAACAATTCCCCTGCCTTGGCCGAGAAATCGCCGCTCTTTGCGCGGCCTTTCGCGACCACGGCGAGCGCGTTGTAGCTCACCGGCAGTGACACCGGCAGGCGCGCACCGGCGTCCAATTTCACGTCCAACAGGGTGATGGGCGTGAAGGTGTGCGCGGGGCCCGTCACACCGCGATACTCGCCGGCCACGACGCGTACCGTCGCGCCTTCCTGCTCGACGACTGGAATTTGCGCCGTGCTGATCGGTTGATAGCCGGGCGGAGCTGCCTTCGATTTCTTCGGCAAGTTCACCCAAAGCTGCATCATGTGCATGCGCCCGCCGCGGCGCGTGAATTCCTCCTCATGGTACTCTTCGTGGAAGATGCCCGAGCCTGCGGTCATCCATTGCACGTCTCCCGGACCAATCACGCCCCGGTGCCCCGCGTTGTCGCGGTGAGCCACGGACCCTTCCCAGGCCAACGTGACGGTCTCGAAGCCGCGATGCGGGTGCCAGCCCACGCCGCGCTTACCGCGCGCCAGCGGAGCAAATTCCTTCGGTGGGCCAAAGTCCATCAGCACGAACGGGCTCACGCGCTCGGATTCGAGCTGCTCGCTCGGGAAGTAGGTGGCGACGTGAAAGCCGTCACCCACCCAGTGAAAGGTCGTGCTGCGATGGATGCCTTCGACGCTGCGGACTGCGTTTTTGACCGCGATTGCGCTGCGCTGCTCGGGGGGGCTGGTCATGGAATTCATGAGCG
This sequence comes from Polyangiaceae bacterium, assembly GCA_035485095.1. Taxonomy (GTDB): domain Bacteria; phylum Myxococcota_A; class Polyangia; order Polyangiales; family Polyangiaceae; genus PMG-095. The sequence goes on from DATHOI010000380.1 coordinate 4,778, forward strand.
CTAAGCTAAGCCTGCCTCCGCAGCGGGAAAGGGCGGCGCTCGTGATGTAACCCATCACGTCGTGTGATGGGTCTCTCAGGCCGGCTCGACTGCGGCGCGGCACAGCTCAGCCAGCCGTTTTTCCGCCCATTTTGCGACGGGACCGAGCACGACCCCGCGCCGCCAGACGAGCAGCAGGGAGCGTCGCGGGGTGCCGCCGGGCCAGGCTGCGAGCTGCAGTTCGACCAAGCGCCCCGCGCGCAGATCCTCCTGCACGATGTGCGCGGGCAAGTTTCCCCAGCCCAGACCCGCCGCGATCAGTGCGTGCTTGGTGGCCAGGTCGACCACGCGCCAGGTCCGCCTGGAAAACACGCCTTGCCCGTCCGGCGCGCGCTCGGTGCCGGCTCGATGCTCGCCGAGTACGATCTGCACGGCGTCGCTCAGCGCCGCCGCGTCGAGTGAGCTGCCGAGCTTTGCGAGCGGGTGTGTGCTTGCCGCGACGGGTAGTAGGCGAACGTCGGCAATCGGGCGGTGTTCGAGCTCCGTGAGGTCGGCGTCCTCGATGGCGACGCCCCACGTGGAATGCTTGTCTCGAACGTGCGCGCTGACGGCCGAAAGCACGTCACTGAACACGAGCAGCTCGACGCTCGGGTGCTCGCGAGCAAAATCTTTGGCGAACGTAACGAGTGACGAGGTCGGGAAGAATGCGTCGACCGCGATGGACAAGCTCGTCTCCGCGCCCTGCTTCAGACGCAGTACGACGTCTTCGAGCGCGTCGAGGCCGCCCTCCACTTTGGCGGCAGCAGCGACGACCGCGGAGCCGTGCTCGGTCAGGCGCGCGACTCGTCCGGAGCGATCGAAGAGGCGTAGCCCGAGCTGTGACTCGAGGCGCTCGATCGACTGACTTACGGCAGCCTGAACGCGGCCGAGCTGACGCGCAGCCGCCGAAAAGCTGCCCGCAGCGGCGACTGCCCGCAGCGTGCGCAGTTGTTCGATGGTGACGCCTTCGAGCATGCTTCAGTCTTCTGGCTGCGCCTGTCAGTCTTCGAACGTGACGTTGAATTTACGCCCTTTGATGCGCCCCGCGCTCAGGCTTTGCTGCGCCCCTTGGCTAATGCTCTTGCGTACCGCGACGTACGAGAAGTGATCGTGAATCTCGATTTTGCCGATGTCCGCAGCGTTCAGCCCGCCGGCTTCCCCGGTGAGCGCGCCCAGGATGTCACCGGGGCGAACCTTCTCTTTGCGGCCGCCCGAGATGCGCAACGTGGCCATCTTGGCGTCGCGTTCCAGAGCTTGAGCCAGGGCAGCCTTTTTTTCACCACGTGGAACCAGCTCGCGTTCCGTGACGACCAGCTTGATGCCGGTCAGGTTCTCGATGGCGTCTACCTTGAGCTGCTCGCGTGCGGTGCACAGTGAAATCGCTAGACCCACTTTGCCGGCGCGCCCCGTGCGCCCGATACGGTGCACGTACACCTCCGGTTGCGAGGGCAGATCGAAATTCACGACCAAATCTAGGTCAGCTACGTCGATGCCGCGCGCGGCTACGTCGGTTGCGACCAAGACGCGCGTGCTCGCGTTTCGGAATTTGGCCATCACTCGATCACGGTCGTATTGCTCGAGATCACCGTGCAAGCTGCCCGCGCTGACGCCGGCTTCCGAGAGCACTTTGGCGATCTCTGCGACGGTGACCTTGAGATTGGCGAAGATCAACGCGGATTCATGGGGGTGGGTCGCGAGCAGCCAACGCAAGGCTCCGATCTTTTGCTCCTGCTCCGCTCTGACCACGAGCTGTCGAATTTCTCGAGCTTGCTCGGGCTCGGGCTCGACCTTCACGAACACCGGCGCCTGCTGGTGCTTCTGGCACAGGGCTTCGATAGAGGTTGGGAAGGTCGCGGAGAAAAACACTGTTTGTCGCGGCGTCGGAAGCGCCCTCAGAATTTTTTCCATGTCCTCTTGGAAGCCCATGTCGAGCATGCGGTCGGCTTCGTCGAGCACGACCGTCGCGACGCGGTGGACGCGTAGCGTGCGGCGCCGCAAATGGTCGAGCACACGCCCGGGCGTGCCGACCGCAATGTGGATCCCTTTCTCGAGAGCGCCAATTTGACGGCCCACGGGCTCGCCACCCGCGAGCACGAGCACCGTGAGCCCCGCGTGCCGCCGTCCGAGACGCCGAATTTCGCGAGCCACTTGCGCGCTCAGCTCGCGCGTCGGGCAAAGTATGAGAGCCCCGAGCTCGCGCGTCTCCAAAGAAAGCCGCTCTAGAATCGGCAGCGCGAAGGCCGCCGTCTTGCCGCTGCCCGTGCGCGATTGCCCGACCACGTCCTTGCCGGCGAGCAACGCCGGGATGGTTTGGGCTTGAACGGGGGTCAGCTTCTCGAACCCGATCTCCGCGACGACAGCGAGCAGCGCAGGTGACAGCGCGAGCGTGGTGAAGTCGGTTTCGGCGTTCCGCGTGTCGAGAGGCGAGCTCATCGCCGCGCAGCATAGCAGCCGCGCGAGCCGATCACGGAAAAGACTCAGCTCGGGCCGAAGCGAATGGCGCGCGCCGCGAGCTCGCGCTCGTCGAGGTTCGGAGCGCGCTCGAAGAAGGACGCGAAGCGCTCGGCGAGGGCGGTGATGGTCAGGCTCGGGTTCACTGCCAAGTTGCCCGGAACCACGCTGCCGTCGCACACGTACAGCCCGGGGTACCCAAACACTTCATGGCGCTCGTCGATCACGCCGCTTTCGGCGGACTCACCGATGCAGCAACCGCCGAGGATGTGCGCCGTCGCAGGAGTGCGGAGCAGCACTTCGCTGATCACGTTTTGCGCTTCCCCATTCAGTTCCTCAGCCAAAATTTGTGCGGCCTGTTGGGCAATCGGCAGATAACTCGGCACGGAGCGCGCGCGGGACGTGTCCGCGAGCTTTCGGCCGAGCAGCGTGCGGCCCAAGCGCAAGCGCAAGTGCTGATCGACCGATTGCATGACCAGCAAGATCACCGTGCTACGCGCCCAATCACGCACACGCCACAGCTTGAGCAGGCGTGGCAAACGGGTGAACAGGCGCGCGAGCAGCTTGAGTGGCCGCGTGAAGGCAGTGCCGTCTGGCGTGAGCGGTACGCCGAGCAGTCGCATCGCGCCCGAACCGCTCGGGTAGCGCACGGCTTCGATCTTGGTCAATGAGTTGGGGTGAAAGGCCGCGCCGATCGCGATACCGCGCGACAGCTCGCGATGCGCGTCGAAGCTCGTCGCGCCGAGTAGGCTCTCGCCGTTGGTGCGCACGAAATCACCTAAACGCTGCGAAACGCGCGGCAACGTTCGATATTGGTCGCGATTTTTCAGGAGCAGCTCGACCGTGCCGAGCACACCCGCGGCGAGCACCACGCGCTTGGCTCGCAACTTGGGGCCAGCGTGCGGCAACACGGAGGTCGTCGAACGCGTCTCGAGCTCGTAACCGTCGCCCTGTTCGCCAACGGCTGGCGTGAGACGCGTCACCTTTAGCTCTGGGAACACCCGAGCGCCCCAAGACTCCGCGAAATAGAGGTAGTTTTTGTCGAGCGTGTTCTTGGCGCCGAAGCGACAGCCCACCATGCAGCCGCCGCACAGCGTGCAACCGCTGCGCGCCGGCCCGGCGCCGCTGAAGTACGGGTCGGACACGGTGTGGTTTGGCTTGCCAAAGAACACGCCGACCTCCGTGGCATGAAAAGTCTCGCCGCTGTTCATGCGTTCGCTCACGCGCTGCAAGGTGTGCTCGCCTTCCAGCAACGCCTGGTTTTCCGTCACGCCGAGCATGCGCCGCGCGGTCTCGAAATGCGGTGCCAGCTCTTCTTCCCAGGCTACGGCTCGGCTCCAAGCGGGGTCGCGAAATACAGCCGCTTCCGGGCGCATCAACGTATTGGCGTACACCAAGCTGCCGCCACCCACGCCCGAGCCGTGCAGGACCATCACCCCCTTGAGTAGAGTGATGTTTTGGATTCCGAAGCAGCGCAGCTTGGGGGCCCACAGGTATTTGAAGGCGTTCCAGTTGGTCTTCGGGAAGTCCTCGGCCAGAAAACGCTTGCCTGCTTCTACCACCGCCACGCGGTAGCCCTTTTGGGCCAAGCGCATCGCGCTCACGCTGCCCCCGAATCCGCTGCCCACGATCACGAAGTCGAAGAGCTCGCTTTCGGGCGGCGAAGACATGGCGCCCTTTTATTTAGCACGCGTGCCGTCGGAAGGGTTTCGAGGCGGCTGCGCGCGCCTAGCTCGAATCTCGCGGCAACGCTCACTCGTCGTCGTCGCCGTCTTCACTGCTGCGCGAACCTTTGGGCCGCATGTCGCGTGCGGCGATCAGCCAGTCCCGCTTGGCGCGTTGATAGGTCGCGCTGGTGGCCTCCGTCAGCTCGGCAACGCTGAGTGACGGCATGCGCCGGCGCGCCAGCTCGTTGCCCAAGTGCCCCTGAACGCGCGCGCGCGCTTCTGCCAGCGTGCCGGGCCAGCCACCCACCACGAGCCGCCCGTCCGTTTGCATGCTCTTGCACCAGACGCGCGCCCATGAGGAGCCCAGCAAGAGCGGCTCCTCGCTGAGCAGTGTGCGGCGCTTGTCGGAGCGATTCGGCCGCTTGCGTGCCTCGAGTGAAGGTTCTTCCAAAAGCGCAGGAGTTTCGACGTCGGTCATGAATTGACGCTGCGCCGCGCCCGCCCCCAGCACCTGAAGTTCTTCATTGAGCGTCCAGTCATACCACTCCCGGCGCATCGCGCTTCGCTTTTCTTCGGCAGTTGGCCGCGCCTGTCCGCCTGTTTTGTGGGTCTTTTTCGAGAGAAACAGGGCCGAGCATCGGCCAGCTCTCGGCACGAGCGAAGCCCGTCGTTTGGTGGTGGAGTCGGAATTTGGTCACCGTTTATGCCGAGCCATCGCGCGGTTTGTGCGCTTTTCGACAATTGCGTGAGTTTTCGCGTAGGGCGCGAGTCTAGCCTGGCGTCGGAATGGGCGAAGGAGTTCGAACGAACATGAAAATCACCAGCTCTCGCCTCGGTTTGGCAATGTCGTTGCTCGCGCTCGCGACATTCGTGACCTCGCTGTCAGCGGCTCAAACGCCGAGCGCAACCGGTGCTGCCCGCCCCGAGTGCTCAGGTGAGCACGCCAGCGATCAATCCGACGGCGACCGGCGCGCCCACGCCGAGGAACGCTTCAAGCAGGAAGACAAGAACGGTGACGGCTTTCTGACACCGGATGAAGTAGGGGAAAAGCGTTGGGCTCGCATCCAGGTTGCTGACGCGAACAAGGACGGCAAGATCTCCTTCCAGGAGCTCATGCAAGCCTTCGCGGACGGCAAGCTCGGACACAAGCACGCCCAGCCTCCGGCATGATTCGTGCGCTGCAGGGCCTGAATTAGAGCCGTGCAAAGCGCAGCGCGTACACCAGATAAGTGCGCTCGAGCGGCCCGGTCCAACCAAGGGTCGAGCAGCTCGGGCTCGCTGGCGCGCTCGGCGAGCTGCACATCGTAGCGCAGCATTTCCCCGATCAACTTCGGATTCGCGGCAAAATAGCTGGCACCGCCGGCGACGATGTCCTGCAAGAGCGCGCGCAGATCTCGATCGGGTGACAACGTGTCGAGCGGGTAGGTCGTGGACGACACGAGGTCGCTCGTGAACAGGCACGTGCCCCCGACCCGGGTGAGCCCAACCAGCGTCCGCAAATGCGTGGCCATGATCGAGATGCGGATCGGCGCGAGCATCGCGTGGCCTTCACCGAGTGCTTTGCGCAGAGCGAACGACATCTGAGTCAACACGCATGCCGACGCGACCACGTCGAATGGGCGCGGGAGCCGCGAGAGCAGCGTCGACAGCGTCAGCGCTTCGGTGGCCTCGAGCTCGGCACGCGACGGTGCTTTGCGTTGCCACTTGCTGATCCGCTTGCCGGCCAGGGGCGAGAGATCCACGGGCGCGTGGGGTCGGAGGCGTGAGCGCACGGCCGCCGTCTGACGCGCCGTGCCGGCAGCGAGGGCCGACGGATCGATGTCGACCAGATGCACCTCGGAAAAGTGGTCACACAGCTGCTCGAGGTCGATGTCGTTGCACTTGCCCGCACCGAGCAGGCACAGGCGGCCGCCCGAGCTGGGCGCGCTGGCGAGCAGCGCAGCCGTAAAGTGCGCGCGGTGGTCGGCGTACAGCGCCCAGTCGTCCGGAGGCTCCGGCATGCGCGGCACTATAGGCCCGAAAGCGCTGCGTCGCCTGGCCCGTCGTGCTAAAGCCCCGCCACGACCATGTTGAATGACGCTCTCCGTACGCGCATTTCCGGGCTGGTAACCGACAACCCCGTCGTGCTGTTCATGAAGGGCACGCGCCGCGCGCCGCAATGCGGCTTCTCCGCGCAGGTGGTGCAGATTTTGGACGCGCTCGTCCCGGAGTATGAAACGGTCGACGTGCTCAGTAGTGCCGAGCTGCGCGACGGCATCAAGGAGTTCTCGGAGTGGCCGACGATTCCGCAGCTCTTCATCAACGGCCAGTTCGTCGGCGGCTGCGACATCGTGCGCGCTTTGAAGGACTCGGGGGAGCTCGCGCAACTCTTGGCCGCGCCGTCAGCGCCCAGCGCGCCGTCGGCGCTAGTCGCGCTGCCCGCGATCAACGTAACGAAAGCGGCGTTGGAGGCCTTCCAGGGCGCGCTGCTCGACGCTTCGGGTGAGGTGTTGCACCTCAAGATCGACAGTCGATTTCAGAACGATTTATACTTTGCCCCGCGCGAGCCGAACACTCTCGAGATCGCGCTCGGCGCCTTGACGCTCTTCCTCGACCCCGCGAGCGCGCGCCGCGCCGATGGCCTGAGCATCGATTTCGTGGACGGGCCGAACGCTGGTTTCAAGATCGACAACCCGAACCAGCCGCCGAGCGTGAAGCAGCTCAGCCCGGCTGAGCTGAAAGCGCTCCTCGATCGCGGCGCGATCGAGCTGTTCGACGTTCGTCCGGAGCATGAACGAGCGCTGGCCAGCATCGCAGTAGCTCGTTCGCTCGACGAAGCCGGTCGGAGGTATCTGCTTTCTCTCGACCGCAACGCGCCCATCGCGTTCTTGTGCCATCACGGGATGCGTAGCCAAAACGCCGCCGAGCAGGTGCTGAGCGAAGGCTTTCGCAACGTTCACAATGTGCGCGGCGGCATCCACGCCTGGTCTGAAAGCGTCGATCCGAGCGTCCCGCGCTACTGACCGCGCGAGCGAGCGTTTCACTGGGCGTCGGGTCTCGAGTCTGAACGCGACGCCGAAGGCTGGGCCGCACAGGTCGTTTCGCGTGACCATGAATGAAATATCAGCCTGGCAGAGGCCCGATTGAGCGGACTTGCGCGTGGCCTCTTCCGGCGCGCCCCGGCGCGAGTTAGAGGCAGGGCCATGTCATCGCATCCCACGAATTTTCAGGGCTCGGTCGTCGACGCGTTGCGTGAAGCCATCGAGCGCGAGATCCCCGGCGCGCAAGCGAACGTGACGGGCGGCGGTGGGCACTTCAGCATCGAGGTCGTGTCCGCCGCGTTTGCGGGCAAGGGCATGCTCGAGAGCCAACGGCTCGTGTACAGCGCCATCGCCCATCTGATGAAGGGCGACGCGCCGCCGGTTCACGCCGTCGACAGCTTGAAGACGCGCACGCCGCCCGCGAACTGACCGCTCAATACGGGTCGGGCCAGCCCGCTGCCGTCGCGAACGCGTGGTAGTGCGTGGTGATCGCGTCGACGTACATTTGCGCGCGTGAGTTGTACATGCCGCAACCGGTGACTGCGTCATTGCCGGAGTTGAACGCGCCGGCCGCCATCATGTTGTATTGCGCGGCAGTGCAACCTGGATACGTCTTCTTGAGCGCTTTGAGGCTGTCGGTGTCGGTCTGCACGCCCGCGTCCAGGTTGACCGATGGGTTGAACACCGACGTTGTCCACAGTGGGGACGTCATGTCTTGGTCCAGATTCGGGTGCCCGTTCGGGAGCAACGCGGAAGTGGCTTCACCGCAGGCCGGTGTGGTTTGAATCAAGCCGAATGACTTGGATTCGGCGTCGGTCCAGCCGGTCATCGTTCCGCACGGGCTGTCACCGCTGATCGCGAAGACATTGAAGCTCGATTCCTGCTGGATTTGGGATTTCACGATCATCGGATCGGGCATGCCCCACTTGGCCGACACGGCGAGCACGGTGCAGTCGTAGGTGTCCTGCTTGGTGTTGTTGGTCTTGAGCGGATCGGTCGCCGGACAGCTCGCTCCCGCGCCGCCGCTGCCTCCGCCGCCTACCGTGCCTCCGCTGCCTGCGCCGCCGCTCGCTCCGCCTTTGCCGCCCTGAGCGCTTCCGCCCGCTCCGCTTGCGCTGTTGCCACCGGAATTGCTCGCTCCGCCGGAGTTGCTTGCACCGCCGGAATTGGTCGCGCCACCTGAGCTGCTCGTGGCGCCGGCGGTTCCCACGTTGGTTCCACCCGCGCTCGTCGCGTTGCCGGCATTGCCGCTCGCACCCGTGAGCGCCGCGCCAGCACTACCGCCCGCGCTCGAGCTCGTACCGGCGGCGGAGCTCGACGAAGGATCCGTGCTGCTTCCGCTGCACGCGGCGCCGCTCGCCACCAAGATTGCAATCGCGATCGAGCCACGCCAAGCAAGACTTGAGGTCATGACATCAGCTATGGCATGCCGAAGCGGCGCTCGAGTGTTCGAAAATGCTCGTGCCGATTGACCTATTCGATGTTTTTCATGATCACTTCCAATCAGTCCGCAGCTTTGAACTGAAGCTGTGCCGCCTGATGGAGATGTCACAGTTGGCGCGAAACCCAGCCCGCGAATCGGCTATCGGCTATCGGCTATCGGCTATCGGCTATTGACTATCGGCTATTGACTATCGGCTATTCTGGCCGG
>DATHOI010000381.1:0-15913 GCA_035485095.1 Polyangiaceae bacterium
CAATGCCGTTCACTTAAGCGGCGAACCCTACGATATGTTGTGGGGGCAGCATGAGCGATGGGGTCCATATTGTGGTCTCGGTCCTTAACCGAACGGCATTGGACTTAAACATCAGATTCGCGCCGAGCACGAGCACGAGCACGAGCATGAACACTGAGCACGAGCGCTGAGCACGGAGCACGGAGCGCGCTGCGATGCGCCCGCTTCACGTGGTTCCTGTTGGGCTCGCGCTCCTGGAGCAGCGCACGACTCGCGCTTGCGCGGCGATTGCCAAGAGATCCCATGCGGAATGTTCCATTCGCTATGGAATAGGCCGCGCGTAAAAAAAAGCTGAGCTGAATTGAATCGGGCCTCGCTTTTGCACCGTCATGAGCAAGGCAATTCCTTTCGCAGCCGGCATCGCGTCATTCGTTGCAGTGATGGCCCCTGCCCTTACGGCGCGCGCGCAGTGTTGTCCTGGCTATTCATTGGCGACCGCTTGCGCGAACGTGACACTGACCAAGTCGCGCTGGTGCATTCAAGACACCGTACCGACAGGTCAAGCGGCTTTGCCTCAAGCGTTCTGTGCGTACGGCGACAAGGTCGTCAGCACGCTCGAGTCGACGTTCAACATTCAGGCGCCGGATATCTTCGAGTTCGAGCTGGATACTGCAACCGGCGGCGCGCACACCGGCACCGCTTGCAACAATTTCGGTGACGGCGCAGCCTACGACGGTTTCACCGGGAATGCCTACAACGCCACTGGGTTCTGGGGTTATCTGCTCGCCATGCACGAGGCCATCAACGACTGGACGGGGCTGTCGAGCTCGGGCTGGCCAACGGATTGGTGGGCGGACCACCAGAGCGCGTTCCCGAACTTGATGGACTTTCACATCATGAACAAGGTCGGCACGGAGGATAACGACAACAACCTGATCACCGCGGCGGCCGCACAGAAGAAGCGTTTCTACCCGGGCGGCGACAGCTCGGACGCCAAGGTCGTCGCGCTCGACAACGTGTACATGGCGATGCCGAACGGCGACGGCTTCGCTGGCTTCAGTCACATGTTCGCTCTGCAGTCCGGTGACGGCGTGAAGTGGGACAGCCTGGGCGTGCCGAACCCAGACGTGAAGCGCTCCGAGTACGTCGCGGCGTACATGAGTCTCGCTACGGGCAAGAGCGTACTCCCCTTGTTGCAAGGGCCCGGCGCGAACGGCGGTGGCAACATCTGCAACAACACTCCCGATGGCACGCAAGGGGACGCGCCGTACACCTGCAGCGAGGCGCACATCGATGCCATTGCGACCGCGCACTGTTCGATTGCCGCCAACGACAAACCCAGCGCAGACTTATCGGCGCTCAAGGCCGGCAACTACAGCAATATTGCGAGCGGCCCGTGCGGCTCCAGCTGCCCGAGTGAATGCGCGTGTGACAGCTCGAACCATTGCGTAGCACCTTGGCTCGGCACGCCGCAAACGACTGGCGGTAGTGGCGGCAGCGCTGGCGGCAGTAGCACTGCGGGCAGCGGCGGAACGTCGAGCAACGGTGGGGCAACGAGCCGCGGCGGAGCGTCGAGCAGCGGGGGTGCGAACGGTGTCACGACGAATGGTGGCGCGGCATCCAGCACGGGTGGCGCCACGTCGACCACAGGTGGCGCAGCAGCGGGCACCACGAGCAACGCGGGCTCTGCCTCCCTCGCGGGCAACAACAGCGGTGGCAGCACGGATAGCTCGACTGACAATAGCAAGGGCTGCAGCTGCAGCGCGGCTGGGCAAGGCCGGAACAATCCGCTCGCAGGCTTGTTCCTGGCGTCCGCGCTTGCAGGGCTCGCACTGGCTCGTGCTCACTCTCGCCAGCGTTCCACGCGATAGTGCGGCGCATGCGGTCGGTACTCGCTGTCTCGCTCCTGCTACCGATCGCGCTACTGGGCTCTTGTACGTCGCGACCGCACAGCGACGCGGCGCGCGCGGACGCCACTCGAGTTTCCACAGTGCCGCTCGCGCCGGCTGGCGCCGCCACTTGTCATGACAACACGACTTGCGGCACTGGCGAGTACTGCGCTTTCCAACCAGGACTATGCGGCAAGGGCCAAAGCCCGGGCACTTGTCGCGCGAGGCCCGCAGGCTGCGCCAGCGGTTACGATCCGGTTTGCGCGTGCAGTAGCAAGGTCTACGACAATGCGTGCGCCGCACACGCTGCTGGCGAAGATCTGGCGGTCATGGGCGGCTGCAACGCAGTGATTCCCGATTTTGCCCCGTGCGGGCCGCGCTACTGCGACTCGCGAGAGAGCTACTGCGAAATCTACCTGAGCGACGTGTTCGATTTGCCAACCGACCACTTCTGCCAGCCGCTACCGAATGCCTGCAAGCCGAACGCGAGCACGCCCGCCAAGTGCGATTGTTTCCCGAAAGACACGCCCTGTTTGAGCTTTTGCGGGCCCCTCGCCACCGGCGGCATCGACGCGTTTCACCTCACCTGCCAAGGCAAAAAACCGCCGCACTCCTAGCGGCCGGGGTCGACGCGCTTGGCACAGTCCGGGGGCTTCGACGCAGTCCGGGCTTCGACGCAGTCCGGGGCTTCGACGCGGTCCGGGCTCGACACAGTCCCCGGGGCTTCGATACGGCGCGCGGCTGTCGGCGCGAGCGTCAGGAAGCTGCCCGCCAGCGTGCGTGAGACGGCGCTGCGCACGGCTTCCTCGATCTGCGACTCGAGCAGCACGACAGACGTCCGCGGCATCGGGGGGCCGTTTCATTTCAGATCTGAAGTTCAAACTTAAACTTCATTCGGCGCGAAATTCGGGCGCTGCCCATGCGCGACGCGACGCGACGCACCGCGACGCACCGCGACGCACCGCGACGCGCTGGCCGGTGGGGCGGCATTGCCCTTGGCGTTCGCCGCGACGCGCCGCGACGGAAACGCGCGAGCGCGACGCGCGAATGCCGAGGTGGCGGGGTTGCCCGCGTTGGGGCGCGGTTTTTGCCAATCGTCGGCAATGCGCCCACGCCCAAAGTCTGGAGCGGACCGCGCGCTCAGTGCAGAATGATTTCGGCGCTGGTCGCGGCGACGTCGAGTGACGTGACGGTGGGCATGCTCAGACTGCCGGATGACGTGCCGGAAGCGTCGACCGCGCCGCCGCCGCTTGCGACGAGGTGTTGAAAGGTGCCGCCGAGCGCCACGGTAACGGGCGCGGAAGACGGATTCACGAGCACGCTGCCATTGGCGAAGTCACGCCGATAAACGCCGTTTTCGAGCAGATCGGACGCGACGGTGCCGCTCGTCAGCGGCGCGCCGAGATCGGCTTCCCACTCGGGGTACCACTCGAAGGGACCCGCGCTCGAGAAGTAGTCCAAGTACGTGTGGTGACCCTTTACCAACAGATAGTTGCCCAAGTAGTACATGCGCGTCGTGAGATCGCTCGTGGTCTGCAAGTAATTTTGCAGGATCATGATCTTGTCCGCGGCCGCCAGCTTGAGCAGCTCGTTGGTCGACGCTTGCCAATCGCTCTCGGCAAATGTTGGACTGGCGAAGCCCTCCACGAACGCGCCTGCGCTGAGCGAGTAGTCCGTGTTGTCCCAGCTCGTCACGAACGCGCTCGTATTCGGGATCAACGGAATGCCCTGTGCGGCGAGCGCGCCATTCAAGGCGGCCATCCAAGTCTGCCACGCTTGAATCCATGTGTGGCCACCGAGCTCCGAGAACTGCGTGTCGCGCGCGGCCGTGGCGGCCAACCGCGGATCGACCGCGGCGCATTCCGCTTGCAGCAGCGCCGGTGACGCGGAATCGAAGAACACGCCGTCGTAGTCACCGGCTTTCACCTGGGCTGCCAGCGAAGTTGCCCAATATTGCTGAAAATCTGGGTTCGACACGTTCATGAGCAGCTTCTGGTCCGCGCTGCTCGGCACGCGCGCGTTGGACGTGTTGTGCCAAAACCAATCCTCGTGCGTGGTCACTGTCGGATAGTCATTGCCCCATGATGCGCCGTTGATGATGAAGAGCGTGGCCGGCGCGGACTGCCACATCGACAAATGGTAATGGAGCACGAGGAAATTTGGGTTCTTCGCGCGGAGCGCCTGTGTCACGGGCAGGAGTTGCTTTTCAGTGCCCACGTAGTGGCTGACCGCAAAATCCATCTGCGCGTCGTTGAGGTCGGGAAGCTGATCGGCCAAAATGCCAATGCTGGCATTCGTATCAGGGAAGCTGCGCCCCGTTGACGTTGCACCCGCCGCGGTGACCCCCGCGCCGCCAGCGTTGCCCGCACCACCCGCACCACCCGCGCCGCTACCGCCCGCGAGCGTGTTCGCACCGGAGCTCCCCGCGCTGCTCAGCGCGCTACCGCCCGAGCCGTTTCCAGCCGCGCTCGCGCCGCCCATTCCGCTCGCGCCCGCAGCGCCGGGCGAAGACGAGCCGCAGGCCACGCCGCCGAAGCAAAGCGCAAGAACGCAGGCACGCCCGAGCATCTCGCTATCTTAACGCCAGACGCGGGACCCAATGCTACTTTCGCCGCACGTGCCGGAGCTGGAGCAGGAATGGCTTTGGGGCTGGGATCCCACACCGGGCATCGTGTCGGTGTGGGCCGAGTCCGACGGCAGCGCTTCGGTTTGGCGCAGAGATCCAACGACGGGCAGTTTGTCGCGTGAAGACGTGCGTTTCCGGCCGTGGCTCGTGCTCGCCTCGCTGGCTGATTTGCGACACCTCGGTGCGCGGCTAGAACCTGAAAGCGACGACCACCACCCACAAGGTGTGACCTACGAGGAGCTCCGAGGTCCGGGAGCCTTGCGCTACTTGGTGCGCGCAGCGGACGGCAAAGCGCTCGCGAACGCGGTGCTGCAAGGTGCACGGCAACGGTTGGGGCGACCGCTCACGCACGTGCGTGAGCTCGGCGCGACGAGCGTGCTCTCGCTGCCGCCGGAGGAGCAATACTTGATCGCTTCCGGGCGCACTCATTTCAATGGTCTCGCCTTTCATCAGGTGACGCGTGTGCAGTTCGATCTGGAGACCACTGGCCTGGACCCGGAGTCGAACCGCATCTTCCTGGTGGCATTGCGCGATCCGGCGGGAAATACCGAGATTTTGGAGGCTAGCGGCGAAGGGGATCACGCCGAGGGTGATCTGATCGAGCAACTCTTTGCGCGCCTTCGCGCGCACGACCCCGACGTGATCGAGAACCACAATTTGCACGGCTTCGACGTTCCGTTTCTAGTGCAGCGCGCGCAGCGCCTCGGCGTCCCGATCTTGCTCGGGCGCAACGGCGCGCCCGGCTTGTCCGAGCGGGCTGCCTCGCGCGGAGCTTCATTCGGGCGCGGCGCGCGGCCTCGCGACAGGCTGCGCCGGACGCGCTACACGATGCCCGGTCGCGAGCTGATCGATTCACTCGACGCGGTGAGGCGTCATGATTTTTCCGCGCGGGACCTGCCCGGGCACGGGTTGAAGGCCGTGGCGCGACATTTGGGTTTGGCCAGCCTGGACCGCGAGTACCTGCCCGGCGCGCGCGTTCACCAAGTGTTCTTGGAAGAGCCTGCACGCGTGCGGCGCTACGCGAGCGACGACGTGACGGAAGCTGCCGGAGTCGCGCGGCTTCTCGGCGGCGCGGCCTTCGCGCTGGCTAAGATGGCGCCGCGCCGTTACGAGCGCTTGGCCGACGCGGGCGCAGCAACCGGCGTGCTCGATCCGCTGCTGATCCGGGCGTATTTGCGGGCTGGCGCCGCATTGCCCGCGCATCAACCTGGCGACGGCACGCCGCACAGCGGAGCCGCGTTGCATCTGTTCGCCTGCGGCGTGGCCGAGCGCATCGTCAAGGCGGACGTGGCGAGCCTATACCCGTCGTTGATGCGTCATTATCGCATCGGACCCGAGCGTGATCGCCTCGGAGCGCTCTTGGCGCTGGTCGATCAGCTCGTGGAGCAGCGACTTAGCGCGAAGGCGCGCGCGCGTGCCGCCGACCCGGGCTCCGCGGAGCGTTTCACCCAGGAAGCGTTGTCAGCAGCCATGAAGCTGGTCGTCAACTCCGCGTACGGCTACCTGGGCGCGGTTGGCTTGACACGCTTCGCCGACGTGCATGCGGCCAATGAAGTGACGCGACGCGGACGAGACGTACTGACACTCTTGTGCCGGGAGCTCGCGCTCCGCGGCGTGCAATTGCTCGAGGCCGACACGGACGGCGTCTACTTCGCGGTACCCGATCACTTTTCGGAGAGCGACGAACGGCGCGTCGTGGCCGAGGTCGCCGCTCTCTTGCCGCCGCTCGTGAAGCTCGAATTCGACGGCCGTTACGCGGCGATGCTCTCGCACGAGCCCAAAAACTACGCATTGCGGCCTTATTCTGGGCCGTTGCTGCTGCGCGGAGTGGCATTCCGTTCGAGTCGCGCCGAGCCTTTCGGGGAAGACTTCTTGCGCCGCGCCCTCGGCTGCTTACTGGTCGGCGATCTACAAGGCGTGCGCGACCACTACGTGTCGACCGTCCTTTCATTGCGGCGCCGCACGCTGACGACCCATGACGTGTCCGCCCGCGTGCGCCTCACCAAAACTCCAGAGCAATACCTGGCAACGCGCGCGACACGGCGCGAGCTCAGCTACGAGGCGCTGCTCGGCAACGGCAGGGACGACTGGGCACCCGGCGAACGAATTCGCGTGTACCGCAGAACTCGCGGACGAGCGGGGCTGCTCGCTGACACCGACGGCGAGAACACACCGGGCGACGAGCTCACGTCGGATCCCGACCCGCGTGACTACGATATCGATTTCTACTTGCGTTTGCTGCGCGACACGTTCGCCGCCCGGCTCGCGCGCGGGCTCAGCGCAGACGACTTCGCCGCAATCTGCGCGGACCCCGGGCAACCTTCACTGTTCGACAAGCCGCTGCGCGACGCTCGCCCCGTGCTCACTGTGCTCGCCGACCCACTGCAATCCGGCGCGGATCTCTCCGATAAGACGAACCCATGACCGCTACATGCTGCGGCCCGCGCGCTGCTGCTTTTGGGGCATCATTCGCCTGGCTCGCCCCGCCTCGGCTTTCGGCTCCAGCGCTTGAGCGCCTATTTCGGCGGCTCGAGGTCGGGCCTGTACACGTTCCGAGGGGGCGGATTGCCGGTCGGCTCACGGCGACTCAGGCCCCGCTCGACGCAACGCTGACTGCTGTCACCCATGCCCGCAAATGATTCGCACACGTATTCGGTGTCTTTGCCGCAACCGCTCGCGCGGTACACGGTGCCGCCTTCGTCTTCGACCCCGACTTGATCGACCGGACAACCTTGTTCGGTCGCAAAGCGCGCCTTGAGGCGGCTGCTCGTCGTCGAGCACCCGAGGCAGCAGGTCGCCAAAGCGAAGAACGCAAAGAGCGCGACGGCGCCCCCACCCGGAAATCGAAGAGCTCGCATGCGGAGCGCACGATACACCGAGTCATCGCGTGTTGGCCATGCCCGAACCTAGGCGACACCCGCGCGACTCGCCGCGTTACGCCCCGCGTTTCATGGCGGAAAAGTGAGCGGCGTACAGGGCGCCGGAGCACACGTCGCCAACAGCACGCAGGGCTCGGAGACCAACCCAGGCAGCGCCGCGCCGCCGCAATGACCACGAAAGCTCGTCTCGCAGCACGTGAGCCCGGCACGACAGTCGCGTGCGCTGGAGCAGGAGGCGGCTCTCGCCTTGCCGTGCGGCTTCGCGCTGCTTGCGCTCGCGCTCGGTGCGACCAGAGCTGCGCCGGAGCTCGGAGCGAAACTCGGCGCGCCATCACTGCTCGCGCCTGTCGCGCTGCCGGAGTTGTGCAACGCCAACACGCCTTGCCCAGCCACCGCGGGCGACGCGCTCGACACGAGTGACGCGCTCGAAACCGAAAGCTCGCCCGGTTCGGCGCGCGAGCACGCGAACGCGCAGCACGTCAGCGCGCCGATGATAGACAGGCTAGGCAACGCTCTCGTGTTCATTTCGAAACCAAATCAGAGCTAACGATTATTACCTTCATCAGAATCGTAACTTTGTCAGTGCGCGGACGTGGCGAAGTGTGGGTCTCTACGGCCTCAACGGCCGCTTCGCTCGGGGAAAAGCATGCTAACTTGCCCTGAGCTGTGGACAGTATCGACGGCGCTGGGCTCGAGTATGGGTTGGCTCGGATGAATCATGTTAGGCAGTAGCGTGGCGCGTTTCCTGGTTGTCTGCGCGCCGGACCTAGCGCTGCTGCTGGCCATACCATGCCTGGTCAGCTGCTCGTTCTTCGCGCCCACGCTCGAAGAATATGCGCGCGGCGCGGCGGGCGCCGGTGGCGCGGCGTCCGTCGCGCAAGATGCGACGGACAGCGGAGGCGCGGCGGGCGATACGTCAGCCACGTGCACGCCACACGCAGAGCTCTGCAACGGCAAGGATGACGACTGCGACGGCACCGTCGACAACGGCTGCCCCTCGGCCTTCCTGCGCGGCAGCGCCACACAGCGCCCGGCCCTGGGCGACAGCACGGGCGGCTCCGCTTTCGCAGGCGTCTGCGCCACCGATGAAGTCATCACGGGGCTTCAAATCGCGACTAGCAATTGGCTCGACCAAGTCACCGCGGTTTGCCAAAAGTACACACTAGGCGTAAATACCCAAGTCACCCCGTATCAATACAGCTTCGCGCTCGGCGCCTCGGAGTCACTGGCGTCTCATCCGCCGTCGACCACGGACTCAATCCAAGCCCTCACTTGCCCGTCGGGCACGGTGTTGGTCGGGTTGAATATCTCCGAACAGACCGTGACCGAGGTCAGCACGCAGTACGTCGTCATCACCCGCGTATCCACGACCTGCGCCGAGCCGATTCTAAACCTGACCGGCACGACACCCCAGGTCACCTGGCAAAACCCAGTGATGATTGGGCCGCTCTCCAGCAGCACCTTCGACGCCACTCAAGCCACCACACGCAGCGACACGCTGGACCCAACACAATTGAGCGTCGGCCTGCACGGCGCCAGTGGCCTCTGGGTCGACCAAATAGGCCTCACCGACAGCTCAATCCAGGTCCTCGTGCAATCGCCCTAGCCGGCGAGAGCGCGTTCGAAGGTCGAGCAGCTCGTTCACGCCAGCGAATGGCTTCGAGCGGGCGCGTGTCAGCTCAGCCGGCAACGAAGGTCGTCACACTCTGCGCAGCGAGCGTCGCGCTGAAGCGCGAGCTCGAGACGTTGAGCGCTGTCTTAGACGCCAGTGAATCAGTGGCCGAGGTCACCCACGGCGTCATGGCACAAGGCGCCGCACCCGAAACGAAGAACGAGACAGGGGTCGTACTTTGATTGTTGTTGATCGCCACGATCACGACCTTGCCATCGGTCGGATTCTCGTATGCGCTCAAGGTGACACCGGAAGGCGCGCTACCCGTGGTACCGACCCGCACGAAGCCCGGGCGCACGAAGCGCGCATAGTTGCCTTCGACCCAGAGCCGCTTCGTCGCCTGATTGGAGTTCTTGTCCCATAGCGCGCCGTTGTCCTCGCTCGACGGATACACCCACCAATAGTGCCAGGCGTTCATACTCGCGATGGTCATCGCGTCGTTGATCAGCTTCGCGACACGAAGAGCGCTGCCCATGCCGACATCCGCAGTGGTGATCGTGTCGTAGATCTCCGTCTCCCAAAACTCTTTGCCTGCCGCCGCGATTTCGGGATACGCGCCCGGGTTGCAGCCGTACTCGTGCGTCGCGATGATGTCGGTGTACTTCTTGGCGTTGGCATCTGCGAGCAGGGCTTTCTCGAAGCTCGGGAAGCCGCACCAATTTTGAGTCTCGGGCGCCATGACCTTCACGCCCATGGCAGAGAGCGTCGGCCCCATCGAGCCACCGACCCAGGTGACCATCGTCGCGGGCGTGTACACGCACGATTCGTAAGTGACGTTCGCGTCAGGCTCGTTCTGCGCGGACACGGCATAGATCGGCACGCCCTGCCCCTTCATGTACGTCACGAAACCCGAAAGGAACGTCGCGTAGGCCGAAGGATTGGTCATCGTGCCTTCGACCGCATTGGCGTTCGATTTATCCGCTGTCGGCGGTGTCCACGGGGTGGCCCACACCGTCACGCCATGCGCGACGGCGAGCTTCGCGATGTTGAGCTCACTCGTGTGACCCGTTTGATAATCGATGCGAATGCGATGCAGTGAAAGACCCGCGCCGGTCGTCGTGGACCACAACGTGTCCGCGTCCGCACTGCTCATCGTAGAGCTCCAGGCGGTGGAAGCCCCGAAGCCGGAGATACTTTGGTGCACGTCCGCGAGATTCACGACCAGATCGCTCGCGGTCGAGCTGCCGCCGCCGCACGTCGTGCTGGCGCCGCCCGCACCCGTTGCGCCAGCGCCGGCTGCACCTCCGCTCCCGGCAACCCCACCGCCACTCCCCCCGCTCGCGCCACCTTGGCTTCCACTGCCCGCTGCCGCGCCTTGCCCGGCGCTGCCAGCCGCGCTCGCGCCAACCGAGCCACCCGCCGCCGCGCCGGCCGCGTTGTTCGAGCCTGCGCTGCCCGTGCCTGCACCGCCGCCCGCGATCACCGCGCCACCGCCACCCACGCTCGCGCCGCCCGCGCTGATCCCCGCCTGTGCTGCGCTCGAGCCAGCCGATGAAGTGGATGCACCGCTCTCGTTGTCGCTCGCGCTACACGCCGTTGAAGCCAGACAACCGACGACCAGCGCCGGCCAAACCAACGGTAAGTGCAGCGGGCTGCCAGCGCTGCCGAGCCGGGCGCGAATATTGTGTCCGCTGCGCGAGCAGCGAGTCGACGGAACCCGCGTTGTCCAAACCATGTAACGCAGTAGCGACGGGTTTTAGTTTCCGTCATGCAATCGGCAGCAGCGTGGGCGGTTCGAGCTGACCGCGATCATCGGTCGCGGAAGGCGACCGGTTTGCCAAGCCACTGCTTTCGTCTGCGCGTCCCGCGGGAGGCGCAGTGCTCCCAACCCAGAGAGTTATGGACCGTCACTCTCAGAATACGGTGGACAGTCGGTCCGTCCACCGCTCTGAAACTACTCAGGAGACTGAAGTAAATTCAGATACTTAGTCAGTGCGAAGGAGAGGACTTGAACCTCCATGGGAGTTACCCCGCTAGCACCTCAAGCTAGTGCGTCTGCCAGTTCCGCCACCTTCGCGAGGTGTGAGAGTCGTTCGCTGTGTCGAGCGCGCTGGCGGCCTTGAGGTCCGGGCAACCAGGGCGCGGGGTCTACCGCACGCGGGGCGGGGTGTGCAAGGGGGTTTCCGCGGTTTTGGGGCATTTGCCGCGGTTCCGGCGGGCCGGTGCTCGCGCGCCAGGCGCGTTCAGCGTGATTTCCGGGTCAGCGGCGCGGCGATGGGCGCGAGGCTCTCGCTCAGGACCTCGAGCACCTCACCCATCTCGAAGGGCTTACGCACCCAAGCGGTCACGCGGTCGATGACCTCTTCTGGCATGCCGCTCGCGACGCCGCTGATCAAGATGATCGGGATGCCCGGACAGCTCGCGTGCAAGCGATCGAAGGCGGAGGAAACATCACCCGCGAGCGGCGATAGATCGATCAGAGCGGCATCGAACGGACCCGAAGTCTCGAGTGCTTGCGCGAACGCCTCACGAGACGGAGCGAGCACGACCTCCGCCCCGCGCGCTTCGAACGCGAGCTCGACCAAGGAGCAGACCGCGGCGTCGTCTTCGACGACCAAGACGCGGGCGCCACGCACGGCTGACTTGGTTTCACGCGTCGGGCGGACGCTGGAGCGCGCTTCAGCGATCGGCCAACGCAGCTCGAAACAGGCACCTGGCGCAGAGCGTGCGACGCGCAGCTCCCCACCGTGGCTGCGAGCGAGCGTCGCGGAGTGACGCAAACCAACCCCCGCCCCGCCGTGACGCGTCGACTTGGGCGCGGTGAGCAACGTGGCTACGCGCTCGGGATCGATGCCCGGGCCTTGATCCGTCACCGAGAAGAGCACGCTGCTACCGATGTCTCGCACGCTCAGGGCGACCTCAGCGCCTTCGGGCGAGAAGTCGATCGCGTTGAGCAGCAAGTTAGTCATGATTTGCAGGGCGGAGCCTGCGTCTCGCACGAGCGCGTGGCCGGGATCCGTGGAATCAACCAGCACGCGAACCGAGCGGCGGCTGGCTTGCGGCGTAACGCCCAGCGCCGCGGCAGAGACGACGGAACGCGCCGAGCGCTGTTCGTTCTCGCGCTCTGGCACCTCAGCACCGATCGCAGCGCGGGCGATTTGATGACCCAAACGAGCGTGCAGCCGCGCCACTTCGATGGCTTCACGGGCGGCGTTCGCCTCGGGCCGAGTGGACGCTACGTCGAGCCAACCGAGCACGACTGTCAACGCGTTCGACACTTCATGCAGGGCACCGGCCAGATCTGCATCGCGCTCAGACCCGCTCGGCGGCGGGACGCTCACGGGTGCACCCGAACGCTTCACGCGAAAACCTTATTATGCAGCTCGCATGATGGCCAGTTCTTTCCCATTTTTTACCGATTACGACGCGGCAATTCCAGTGGAGTCACACCCACCGGAGTGGAGACGCCGCGGCTCAGTTCGGTGCCTTATTCAGCGATGCTGGAATCAGCAACTCGTACACGCCATTATCGTCACAGCGAGTTTCGGCGATCTGCAGTAGCGAGTCGGCTTGAGTTGGGTCCGCCGTGTACGCGCCGCCGCTCATATAAATGAACGTGCGAATCAGCGCCCCAGGCACCGGCTGCGGCGTCGCAAATGCCGGCGTCAGCGCCGTGAGCTGCCCAGTGTACGAGACTGGTAGTGGCGCAATGATATCATTGAGTGTGGGTCCAGCGCTGGTGGCGGGCATCGTGCCGACTCCTAAGCCTGGAATCACCAACCAGGCGAAACCCGTGCTCGCCTGCGGTCGCACCGAGAAATCGAAGGTGCCGGAATCCGTGCTCAGCGCGAAGCTGCCGTTGCTTTGCACCGAGCCGTTCGACGCGCGCGGGACGAACGCCGTCTCGCCGAGCGCGACGTGCAACACGTCCGTCATGACCGAATCAGGCGATGCAGTTGCTTGAACCTGCGCGCCAGCGAGCGGCGTGTGCGCGCTGTCGAAGACGGTCCCGTTGATGGTCAACGTCTTTGGCAGCTCGATCAGCTTGCCCGCCTGAGTGCTGGGCGACGCCGCGACGACCCACTCCGCGGTTGCATCAGCGAGCCCGGTGTTGCTGAGCTCCGAGTTGTTGATCCCGGACGCGCCACCGGGCACCGCCGACACGCGATACGTCCCAGGCAACAGGTCGACGTCGAAACGGCCGTCATTTCCGGCCGTAGCCGTACGCACGAAGGAAGCCAATACGCCCGGATCGACGCCCGTGATCGAGGTGGCGATCAGCGTTACCGCCGCGGGTGACGGGTTGGGCGTGGCTTGTGCGGTCACTTGGCCTTCGACGTTTACGACTGTCGGGAGCGAGGTAAATTGGCTGAGAGTGCCGCTGTTTGCAGAAAACAGGCCGAGCGCGCCGCGCGACAGAAGCACGCTCGGGGCCGTCACACCGGACGGCGGCGACAAGCGCACGAGCTCGTCCGCTTTGACTTTGCTCGTGTCTCCTACGACGGGGAAATAGGACAGGCTCGCGAGGTAGCTCAGGCCGCCTTTTTCGAGCGCGAGCGGCGCGCTATTGGAAATCACGCTGCCTGAAATGGGGTCGAGCATGTCGACCACCCAGCCGTCGAGCCCGCCGTCGCCGAGCGGCCAACTCACGTGTAGATCGAAGGTCGACGGCACCGGTAGCGCAATGTTCAAATTGAGCGCGCCGGCATTGATCACCTGACCGCGGAGTAGCTCCGGCGGCACGACACACGAGTCATCCGGCTGCTGCTGAGGTTGCACGTAGATGTCGTATTGCCCGGGCGGGACACTGACTGAAAATAGAAAATTGCTCGAATCTTTCACCATGGCCTCGGCTGATGCGGGCGAGGCGAACAGACCGAGCGCGCCGCTGCTCGGCACGAGCGACACGAACGCCGGCACGCTACCGTCGCCTGCGGTGGCCAGTGGCTGACCCTGATTGCCCTGGAATTTGGGCACGCAATCGCGAGGCAAGAGCGTCACTTCCCCAGATACGACCGCCAGCAAGCCGAGCTCCAGATCGAGCTCGCCGCCGGTTTTTGGCAGATTGGTTTCGCTCTTCAGAAATTGCACACCGGCGATCGACGTGGCGTCGGCGGGCGGCGTGACCTCGAACAGCATCGTGTCGAAGCTTCCGTTGGTGGTTCGACACTGCTCGAGCTTGCTGTCGCAAGAACCGCCGGGACAATCCGAGTCGCTCGCGCATTGGTTTTGCGCAATCGTGCTCTTCTGCTCTTGCACGGACGCGACGTTGCACGCCGAAAGCGCCCACAGCACACACACACCGGCCCGGAGCGCGCGCGTCATGGCGTCTGGGTTGGGCAGTTGACGAGCGTCGTCAAATTGTCCGGCGACGGGTCGACGTTCACCCACCAGGTGACGATGGCGGCGTCGGTCTTGGCTTTCGTCAGATCGAGCTGCAAGTTATTTTTCTGCTCGAAGCTGGTGATGTGAGCGACGACCAGCGACACGGTGTGGCAACCCGTCAGGGAGGCGTCGACGGTGTACGGCAAGCTGGTGATGGACCGGCCCGTGTCGTTGTAGGTCGACGCGGACACGGACTGACTGTTGATCAGCCGCTGCGACGACGAGCCGTAGTCTTGCCAAAAGATGGCGACTAAGTCGACGCCGGCATCCTCGGACCGCACCGGGACGGTGAACGTCGGTCCGACCAACATCGTAGCGCTGCCGGACGACATCGTGTTGATCGTCACCACCTGCGACAACGGAGGACTTGCCAAATAGCCGTTGAGCTCGGGCGGCGTCTGCACCGGATCCGTAAATTGCGGGGGATCGGCGACGATGCAGCTCGAGACGACGAACATGACCGACAGCCACAGAAGCGACTCCCGTGCCACCCGGAAAAGGCGCGCGAACCCGGACTCCACGGGCGAGCGCCGTGACAATCGTGTCGCGGCTTTTGGCTGAGCTTTCCGGGTTTGCCGATGCATCACGGCACTGTCCTCAATACCGACTATTGCCTTGTCGTTGGCCAAACTGCCAGCGTGTCTCCGCGTACTCGGGGCTTAGTGCGAGCGTCAGCAGGCTGCGCAGCGACGGCGCGGTGCGGCTGAGCTCCGCGAGCGCATTGGGCGCTCGGAGCTGTTCCCGCGACACGCCGTCGTCAGCCGCGGCTTCACTCAAGGCGACGCCCAAATCTCCCGCGACGAATAGGCCAGCGCGACGCACTGCGACACGCGACGAGGCGAGCGCTGCGTCATAGTCGAGCTGCTCCGGACGGTCGCACAGCTCGCGCAGCCGGCGTTGGAAGCGCGCGGGAATGCTCTCCCAGAGCACCTCCGCCAAATTCAACACGCCGCCCGATTTGGTTTGGCGTGGCGGACCGAACGCAAAGCCCAAACCCTTGAGCACGGCGCGCGCCTGCGACTCGGGCGACCCGAACAGCAACGCGTACTGCGGAATGGCAGCAGCCAACATGGCACCTAGGTGGAAGCGTAGCTCGGGAGTGTCCTGACGCACGTCGCCCGAAAGGATCACCGCTGGCGGCGAGAGCAACGCCAAATTCACGGTGATTGCGCCCGCGCTACGGCGCTGAAATAGCGGAGTGCGCGTGAGCGCCATCGCCCGTGCCGCGCCCGCGTAGACACGTGCCAGCGGAGTCTGCGCCGTGAGTGGCACGCGCTCCATCCCGGTTACACCGTAGGTACTCGCGTCGCGCCGGAACACGTGCTCCGCGCCTTCCCAAACGATCGCGAGCGCCTCTTGCACGGGGCCGACGCTGTCGCGAAATAGCATGGCGCGCACGGCATCGGGTTGTTCGACCTGATCGGCGAGAGGCGGCGGTTCGATGCGCGCGCGACCCGGCACGAGCAGCGCGAGCACGTGCTCGACAGCGCGCGCGTAGGTCAGATTGCGATCGGCGAGCGCCGCTTCGTGCAATTTGCCGACG
>DATHOI010000382.1:0-7159 GCA_035485095.1 Polyangiaceae bacterium
GAATTGACGTCCCCGCACAGCAAGACGGGTTCCGGACTTGGTTGGCCTGTTTGGGATTGCCCGAGCTCGGTCTGCGTCCGGAAATGGCGCGCGGCGGGGCGCTGCCTTGGCAAGTGCCAGAGCGGTTCGCACTTGCAACCCAAGCTTGGGGCTGACCGTGTTAGTCGCGAGCCATGGCTGAAGTGATCATTTTGAACGGTCCTCCGGGCGTGGGGAAGACCGCCGTGGCGGCCGCGCTTCGTTCGCTCGTGCCGGGCACCGTTTCGATCTCTGGGGATGAGCTACGGGCCTTCGCGCCTCCTGACGCGCGCGCATCTGGGCGGTGGCGCGACGTACCGCGCAGGCGGCGTGCTGAGCGCCGCGTTTTTGGAAATGGGCGCGGCTCGCGTGCTCTTCGACTACGTATTTCTACGCTCGGCGCACTTTCGATATTTTCGCGAAGCACTATCCGCGGCGCCGAGCGTCCACGTCTTCACGCTCTGGGCACCGCTCGAGGTCATCACCGAACGAAACGCGGCGCGCTCGGTTCGCCCACGTCTCGGCCTGAAACTTGGCGATACTTACTCAGAAATTGAGCAAAATTTGCCCGAAATGGGCGAGATCATCGAGGCCTTTTCGGCTGACGTTGAGCAACTCGCGCGGCGCATCCACGAGCGCGTCGCACACGGCGCACGACACTGAAGGGCCTTCTTGATACGCTGCTCGAGATGGACGGTTCGAAGGGGGCGCCGTGACTCGCGCCGAGAAATTCAGGCCGCATGCGGCGCGCGTCTTTCTCGAAGCGCCTTCGCGAAAGCGGGAGAGTGAGTTTCTCGAGCGCGTGCGGGCGAGCAAGAAATTGCACGGCTCTTGGCTCGAGGCGCCGCAGACCGCTGAGCGCTTTCGCGCGCTCGTCGCGCGTTCTCACGAGGAACGGCATGCTTCCTTCTTCGTGTGCGCTGCCGAGACTTCCGAGCTCGCGGGCGTCATCAATCTGAACGAGATCGTGCGCGGTCTATTTCAGAGCGCTTACCTCGGCTACTACGCGTTCGAGCCGTTTTCCGGATCGGGCTACATGAGCCAGGGGCTCGCGCTGGTGCTCGATCAGGCCTTCGGCGAGCTCCGTTTGCATCGCCTGGAGGCCAACGTGCAACCGGGGAACCGGCGTTCGGTCCGTTTGGTCTCTGGGCTCGGTTTCCGTCTCGAGGGGCTGTCGCCCCGCTACCTCAAGATCGCGGGGCGTTGGCGAGACCACGAACGCTGGGCGATTTTGGCCGAAGATTGGCCCAAACCTGGCGCGCGACGCAAGGCGCGGGCGCGCTAGAAAAACTGGCGGCTCGGCTTGATCGGGCCGAGATGGATGCCAATATCCGCGCCCATGTCAGAGCTCGAATTTCCGAATGTCACCGCAGTCGCCAAAGCCAACGTGTATTTCGAAGGCAAGGTCGTGAGTCACACGATCCTCGCCAGTGACGGAAAGAAGAAAACGCTCGGCTTGATCTACCCGGGCGAGTTTCACTTCGGGACGGACGCGCCGGAGCGCATGGACATCGTTGCTGGCGCATGCCAGGTGCGGCTCGACGGCACGACTGAATGGTGCGACTACGAGGGCGGTACGTTCTTCCGCGTCCCCGGGAAATCCGGCTTCGACATCAGCGTCGCCAGTGGCATCGCAGAATACGTGTGCTCTTTCGAATGAGATGCGTCTGACGAACGCAGCAGCGCTCGTGAAGGTCAGATGCGTTCGAAGCGCGCCACGGTTTCGACGTGCTCGGTGAACGGCATGAGTGAGAACGCCGTCAACGCGGCGAGGCGCAAGCGGCCCGCCGCGAGTAGCCGCGCGACGTCGCTCAAGAACGATTCGAGCCCGCAGCTCACGTAGATGAACCGGGCCGGCGGATGCTGTGCCAGCACCGTCGTCAATTCGGGGTCGAGCCCTTTGCGAGGCGGGTCCGCGATAACGACGTCTGCCGAAGTGGCCAATGTGAGCGCGAGGGGACCGCCTGCAGCGCCCGGAATCACCGAGATTTTGGCTCGATCCGTGGCCGAGAGTTGACCCTGCCCGAGCCCCAATCCGAGCAGCGAGGCAGCGCTGATTTCATTCAGCCGGAGCTCGCTCACTTGGTCGAGCACCGATAACCCGATTGCGCCCACGCCAGCGTAGAATTCCGTCACGCGCGCGCCCTCCGGAATTTCTGCGCGTACGTGCTGGATGATGCGTTCGGCGATTTCCAGATTGTTCTGACCGAAGGCGCCAGGTGGGTAGTGCACCGCGTGGCCGCCAAAATGCTCGACCACGCTTGGCGGCCCGTACACGTTGCGAAATTGCGGACCGAGGATCGTGTTCGTTTTCTCGGTGTTGCCGTTCCACCACAAGCTATGGAGCTCCCCTGTGAGGCGTTCGCGCACCAGCTCGAAAAACTCGGCGAGAGGCTCAGGCCCCTCGCTGTTGGCGACGAGCACGACTTGCGCGCTTTGCGAGCTGCGCTCGACTACCACTTGCAAATAGCGCGCGAGGCCAGCGTGCGCGTTGTCCGAGTAGCACGTGATTTTTGCATCGACGAGCGCGCGGCGCACGACTTCAGCGACGTGGTTGACGAGCGGGTGGTGAACGACGCAATTCGGAATGTGCACGACGCGGTGCGTGCCGAGTTCGAATAAGCCGAGCTTCGGCGAGCCCAGTCGGCCGCGGATAGCGAGTCGCGCGCGCTGCCGAAAGCCCCCGCTTTGCCCCGAAATAACGGGCACAGGTGGCAGGCCACGAGCGCGCGCCAGCTCATTTAGCGCCGCCGCGGCGCTCGGAGCAATGCCGAGCTCGCCGAAGCGCGGGCAGCCGGGGCAAGGGGGCCGGTGCGGGCACGCGCTTGGTTGGCCGCTCGGCCCGAGATTTGTGGATTTTACCCGACGCGCGCCCGTGCTCACGGTAACTCTGAGCTTCCGAGCCTATCATGAAGCAACGTCGCGCGGCATTCGCGCTTGGTATTTTGATCGTCGTCATCGCGGGCCTCGTCGTGGCGCGGCGCTTCGCGCAGCGAATGACTCCGGGGAGGCACACAACGCTGGCGGCTCGCAGCGCGGAGACCGCGATAGCTCTGCCCACACTGAGCGCGTCGACAGCCCTGCTGGTGCCGCCTCCGACACCGCCCGTGCGGCCGCCCTACGTCGACACGGACGCCAAGACCCTGCCCGAGCAGCGCGAGGCGCTGTTCATCAACATGAAAAATCAGCTCGATCTGGCGCCGGGCGCGCTGGACAAGATCGAGGCGATCTTCAACGCCTCGGGCCGCATCAGCCAGGGCGATCCGACGATTACGAAGCACCCAATGACGCGCGCCGAGTGCCGCGCGATCCGCGAGCAGCACGCGGGCGAGCACCCGGCCGATCCGCGCTGTGGCGCTGACAACATGGTGACGATCTTCGACCCCGCCAAAGCGGAGAGCGCCGACACTGCCAACGTGTGCATCGATCAATTCGAATTCCCGAACATCCCTTGCGAGTACCCGGTGGTTTGGGTGCGAGCGAGCCAAGCCGCAGAGCTGTGTGAGGCTGAAGGCAAGCGCCTGTGTGATGCGCACGAATGGGAGGGAGCTTGTGCCGGCGCGCTGCACACTCCGGATGTCGACTACACGTTCGGCGAGCGCCGCTTGATGCAGGAATACTTGCACAATAAATCGCGCGAGATGATTTGGGCCTACGGCCCGAAGGCAGACCAGCAGAAGTGCGGCACCATGAGCCACAAGAGCAAGGAGTGCTACACGCCGGATTGGGGAATTTGTGGCTCGAATACCTATCCGACCGGCGCTTTCCCACAGTGCGTGAGCTCGTTCGGCGTGTACGACCAGCACGGGAACGCCGCCGAGCACATGAATTTGCCGCTCAAAGCCGAGGAGCTCGGCAAAAATGGCGGCACGGGCGAGACCGAGATGAAAGGGAGCTGGTTCATCTTCGCCAGTGAAGCGGTGCACCCGGACGACTGTCGCTGGCGCGGCCTCGCCTGGCACGCGGGGCCAATTCGCGCGCTCGATAGTCACCGCAACTACCACCTCGGCTTCCGCTGTTGTAAAGACATCAAGCCGAGCGTACCTCCCCCGAGCAGCGACGGCGGCAGTCCCTCCCCATGATCCGACTCCACATCAACATCGACCACGTCGCGACGATTCGCAATGCGCGTGGCACGGTTTATCCCGATCCGATCGCTGCAGCAGCGCTGTGCGAGCTGGCTGGCGCCGACGGTATCACCGCGCATTTGCGGGAGGATCGTCGGCACATCAAAGACGACGACATCGTCCGGCTGCGCGCGGCGCTCACCACGCTGCTCAACTTGGAGATGGCCGCGAACGACGAGATGCGCGCCATCGCCGAACGCGTCCATCCGGATGTCGTGACGCTCGTGCCGGAGCGCCGCGCGGAGCTCACGACCGAGGGCGGTTTGGACGTCGTCGCCGCGCGCGTCGCGATCGAAAAAGTCGGCGTGATGTGTCAGAAGCAAAAGATCAAGCTGAGCCTATTCATCGCGCCGGACCAGGCGCATGTGCGGCTGGCGCGTGAGCTCGGCGCGACGCAGCTCGAGTTTCACACTGGCGAATATTGTCACAAGCAAGGCGAGCCCCGCGCGGAAGAGCTCGAGCGGTTGAAACGCGCCGCCGCGTTGGCTCATGGTCTCGGGCTCGAGGTCGCTGCTGGGCACGGGCTGACGCGCTTCAACGTGCCGGACATCGCTGCCATCCCGGAAATCGTCGAGCTCAATATCGGGCACTCGGTCATCGCCGACGCCGTGTTGATTGGTATGGACCGCGCGGTGCGCGACCTGCGGACTGCGATCGATCGTGGAGTCGCGCGGCGCGTCGCTGCACGGAGCTGAGTCGTCATGGTGGTCGGGTTGGGTATCGACGTGGCTTCGATCGAGCGCATCCGCGTGTCGCTCGAGCGCTTCGGTGACCGTCTTTGGCAGCGCATCTTGACCGAAAACGAGCAGGCCGATCTTGCGCAGCGGCCGGATCGGGCCAGCGCGCTGGCTGGTCGCTTTGCTGCGAAAGAGGCTGCGGCCAAGGCGCTGGGCGGCCCAGCCGACGTGCTCTGGCATACCGTGGAGGTGCGCTCGGACGCCCGTGGAGCGCCCAAGCTCGCTTTCTTGGGGCCTGCGCTGGTTCACGCGGAGCGACTCGGCGTGCGCCGCATTTTAGTCTCGATCACTCACGACGCAGGTGTTGCTGCAGCCGTCGTCGCGCTCGACAGCGAATAGCTAGCCCATTTCGAGTATGATGCCGGCATGATCCCGGTGCTATCGCGGGCTGAGACGCGCAAGTTCGACGCGCACGCGAGTAGCGCGTGCCAGGTACCGAGCTTGCTCCTGATGGAAAACGCCGGGCGCGGCGCGGCCGATTTGATCGCGCGCGAGCTTGGCCTCGGTCAACACAGCGGCGCGCGCGTGGTGATCGTGTGTGGTGCGGGCAACAACGGCGGTGACGGTTTCGTCGTTGCGCGCCGCCTGCTCACGTTGGGCGCGGATCCGCGCGTGTATTTGTTGGTGAAGGCCGAGCGGCTCACGGGTGACGCGCTCAGCAACTACCGAGCATTCATGGGTGTGGGCGGGAGCGTGACCGAGCTCAGCCCGCATCAATTGAGCCTGCTCGGCAGCGCATTCGAGAGCGCGCGGGCCGTCGTCGACGCGGTGCTCGGCACGGGCCTCGACCGCGAGGTGACCGGTTTTTTGCGCTACGCGATCGAATTCATCAACGGTGCACGCTGCCCGCGCTTCGCGCTCGACACGCCGTCCGGCATCGATGCCGACACGGGCGCGGTGTTGGGCATCGCCGTGCGCGCCGACACGACGATCACCTTTGCGCACCCGAAGCTCGGCCTACTCACGCCCTCCGGGCTGCTGCACGCGGGGCAGGTGCACATCGTCGACATCGGCGTGCCCGACACGGGTCTCGAGCACATCGGTTACAGCGCTGAGATCGTCGAGGCGAGCGACGTGCGGAGCGCCCTCGTTCCGCGTAGCGTCACGACGCACAAGGGCTTGGCCGGTCGCGTGACGGTGATCGCGGGTTCTCCCGGTCACATTGGCGCTGCGCTGCTGGTCGCGCGTGGCGCGCTGCGCGCGGGTGCTGGGCTGGTCACACTCGCCGCGCTACCCGCGACCGCTGCGCTGCTCGATCAGCGTGTGTTGGAAGCGATGACGGCGCGCATCGACCCCGACCACCTGGAAGATTCGCTGGATCAGCTGCTGGAGCACGCCGATTCCGTGGCCATCGGCCCGGGGCTCGGCTTGGACGATACGGCGCGCCGCATCGTGGAGCACGTGGCGCTCCGTGTGCGAAAGACCAAGGTCATCGACGCCGATGCCATCACCCACTTCGCCGGACGCGCGGAGATGCTCCGCGGTGCACCGGGCGACCTGGTGCTGACTCCGCACTCCGGCGAAATGGCGCGCCTCGTCGGTGGTACGGCCGAGGCAGTCGAGGCTGATCGCTTCGGTAGTCTGGCGCGCGCCGTCGCAGTCACCGGTTCCGTCGTCTTACTGAAGGGTTATCGCACGCTGATCGGGGCACCGGACGAGCGTGTGGCGATCAACGCGACCGGATCAGGTGTCCTTGCTACCGGTGGCTCGGGTGACGTTTTGACTGGCATCTTGGCGGGCTTCGGCACTCAGCTCGACGCGCGACGGGCTGCCTATTCTGCGGCGTACGTGCATGGCATTGCTGGCGAACGTCACTCCACGCTCGGCGTGGATCGCGGCGTGTTAGCGCACGAGATCGCCGACGAAGTGCCGCGGGCGCTCGGGTCGCTGCGCGGCTGACGCATCTCGACGCTTTGCCGCGCTGACAGCGGCTCGAGCTCTGATGCCACTTTGACACGCGGAGCGCGGTCTGCGAACCGCGCGGAATGCCCTGAAATTGCGGCAAACGGCCGTGTTCCGTGCTTGGCACGCGGCTTGCGATAGCCGGGTCTCGTGGAGGCCACGATGTCAGAGCAACGACTTACGGATAGCTCACCCTCAATATTTGCCGCCGAGCTTCGCGAGAAGTTGCCCGCGCTGCTCCCCGGTCTCAATGCCCGGGCTCTCTCGCTGTGCAAACGGAAGAGCGACGCCAATGATCTGGTGCAGGACACGGTGCTGCGCGCTCTGTGCTTCGAGGCCGGCTATCAGCCGGACACGAATTTGCGCGGTTGGTTA
>DATHOI010000383.1:0-12191 GCA_035485095.1 Polyangiaceae bacterium
ACAATATGCGGGGCTCGGCTCGGAGCTGCAAGCAGCGCTGATCCGGCCTATGATCCGAAGCGTACGAGGCTCGCGATGCTGCAGGAAAAGCTCACCCCACCTGAAACCAAAGCGCATGTCTCGGTGGCTCGCTTGCGGCGCTTTTGGTACGTCGCGTGTCAAAGTTCAGAGCTCGGTACGAAGCCGCTCGCGCGCAGCGTCGTCGGGGTGCCGCTGGTGATTTTTCGTGGCGCTGACGGCCAGGCTGCGGCAGTGCTCGATCGCTGTCCGCATCGCAACGTGCCGCTCTCGCTCGGGCGCGTCGTCGCCGGGGGGCGGCTCGAGTGTGCCTATCACGGTTGGCAGTTCGAGCCCGGGGGGCGTTGTGCCCTGGTGCCGGGGTTGCTCGCGCCCGACGCTCGGGAGCGGCGCGTTTCATCGGCCGCCGTGCGCGAGCAGGGCGGCTTCGTCTGGGTCTACCCAGAGCTCGACGTGATGCCCGAGGCGCCGCCGTTCGAATTGCCCCAAGCGCTGCCCGAGTACGCGCGAGTCGTGCGCGAGGTCGAGACCGACGCTACGTTGCACGCGACGATAGAAAACGCGCTCGACGTCCCGCACACCGCGTTCTTGCATCGGGGCCTATTTCGTGGCGGCAAGCGGAACGAGATCAAGGCCACGGTGCGACGTGAGGCCGATCGCGTGGAGGTTCGATACGACGGCGAGCCGCGGCCGAGCGGCATCGCCGGGCGAGTGTTGTCACCCGGTGGAGGTACCGTCGAGCACTGGGACCGCTTCATTTTGCCGTCGATCGCTCAGGTCGAGTACCGGTTGGGTGCGGACGTGCATTTCCTGGTCACGTCCCTGTGCACACCAGTGACGGATTTTCGGACACGCATGTTTGCGCAGGTTCAGTTCAAAACGCGCTTTCCGGCTCGCGCCGTGCAGCGTTTGCTCGAGCCGTTCGCGCTACGCATCTTCGGTCAAGATGCGCAAATGCTGCGCGCGCAAGCCGAGAACATTCGCCGTTTCGGCGGCGAACAATTCATGTCGACCGAGCTGGATTTTCTCGGGCCGCACATCTGGCGCTTACTCAAGCAAGCCGAGCAAGGCGAGCCCTCCGGTGACGCGGTCGTCGAGCGCGCCGTCACGTTCTTGGCCTAGCGCGCCGCCGAAGGCTGAGCCGCGCTCGGGCGTGCAGCGTGACCATCAATCACAATGCAGGCGATGTCTTATCGAGCAATAGCGAGCGGCATTCGAGCACCGCGCCGTCGACCGTCATCGCGATCACCGTGCCGATCTCGGCCATGATGCTGACGAAGGGCGGCTGCCACGCATCGTGCTGCCAAACCGAGCTCCATTCGCCCGACGTTCGGCGAGACCACACGCGCCCAGGCCCAGCGGCCCAATGCCGACCCAAGGGATCGATGGCGATGCAGCTCAAATCAGGGCGATCGGCGAACCCACGCTGACTCACCGTGCCCTCGTCGAGATCGAGACACGCGCCGCCGACGCCGACTGCGACGGCAGTGTTTCGCTCTGGGCGACTGGCGCTGCCGAGTAACGCTCGCCCCTCGGGCACCCGTAAGCGCTCGAGCTGCCAATCGAGCGGTCGATAGAAAGCCGCGTATGGCGTGCCGTCGGTGCCTCGACCGACGACGAGCCAACGCGCGTCGTCGATGCGCGAGACGCTGGTGAGCATCGCCGCGTCGGCCACGGGCAACGGGCGTAGCCAGCGCTTGCCGACGATCGCGTACAGCAGCGGAGGACAATTCGGCTTGCTGCCGACGAGCACGGCGATGTCCTCGAACTCGGGCGTCAGCGCGGTGAACGTCACCTCGGGATCGGGGCCGCGGAACAGCTCGCGCACTCCGTCTCGCGAGTATTCGAGCACCAGCCCATACGCGCCCGCGACGACCCAGGTGGCGGAGGTCGCGCGCTCGACCACGCACAGCGTGCCGGGTGGCGGTAGGCCGTTTTGCGGCAGCTCACACCAGCGCGTGCCGTCCCAATATTCGAGCGAGCGCGTGGTTGCCGCGAGCGCGTGCCCCGCCGCGTTCCAAGCCACGTGGCGCACGATGCGATCGTCGCCTGGAGGGTGTCGCACCATCCAATTGGTCTCGATCACGAGCTCGCGTGAGCGCAGTGGATCCATGCTGGAGACCCAACGCCGACTCGGGCGCGCGTGACTCGACTCGAGCGTGACCCAAGGCAGCAGGCTCTCCGCGAAGCGTTGCGCGCTCTGCGGCCGGAGTTTCGGATCGGCCGCGGTGGCGCGCGCGATCGCTAAATCGATGGCTTGGCAGGCGGCTTCGCGCTCACGCAGCTCGTAGGGCAGGGTGGGGGCGTCGAGCACGCTCCGGCGCTCGGGCGCGCGCGCGGCGAGCAGCGCTTGCGTGGGCGAGCGCACGCTGAACAGTGGGTCGCCCGTGAGCACGTAGTACACGATGGCCGCGAAGCTGAAGATGTCGGTGACCGAGCTGACGCCGACGTCGGCCGACACGATTTGCTCCGGCGCGAGGTAGCCCGGTGTGCCGATCAGCATATTGCCGAAGGTCGCGGACAGCCCCATCGGGCGCGCAATTCCGAAATCGGAGATTTTGAACATCTCCGTTTCGCCCGCTCCGCAGCACAAGACGTTGCCCGGGCTGAGATCGCGGTGCACGACGCCGACGGCGTGGATCTCGTCTAGCCCCTTGGCCAGGCTCAAGATCAACCGCGCCGCGCGCTCGGGATCGAAGGCGAAGCCGGTGGCCTTGAGCGAGTATTCGATGCGCTCTTCGAGCGTTGCGCCTTCCAGCCCACCGTGCACGTACTCGAGCGCGATGAACGGCAGTTGCAAGATGCGCCCATGCGAGCGAAACGGCACCGCGCCCGTATCGAGTAGCCGCACGACGAAGGGCGTCGGTGGGATGCGTTCATTCAAGCGACCGAGCGCGACCGCCTCTTTCTTGATGATGGTGAGGGCGCGTTCGTCGGACTCGGCCACGATCTGAGGCAGGATGATCTTGATGACGACTTGCGATTCACCAACAGGTGAAGCCCGCCGAGCGAGGTAAGCGATCGCCGTGCCGCCCTCGCCGAGCTTTTGCTCTAGCCGATACGAGATCCCGGGCTGATAGGCGCTCTCGAGCACCTGTCCAACGAACAGATCTCGCGGCTTGTCACTCGCTCGCTCCATTGCCCATGGTCAGCATAACTCAGTCGATCGCCCTGCCAAACTCCGTCCGATAAATCAGCCCGAAATCGCGTGCCAGAGCCAGTGAAGCACTGCAAAACCAACGACGATCGGCAGCGTGACTGCAACCACGACGAGCAGAATGCCGAATCCGACGACCAAGTAGTCCGTGACGCTCGGGTGGCGGTCGGGGTTCGTATCGTAACGCTGAATGAGCTGTAGATTCCGGCGGTTCGAGCGCCAAAACAGGTCGAAGAGGTCTCCGGCGATGGGGACCGCGCCGAGCACGGTATCGAGCGCAATATTGAAAACCATGCGCAAGATCACGACCTTTGGCACGCGCATTTGAAAGGCGAGCACGACTAGCGAAAGTGATGCGAGGCCCGTTGCTGCGTCGCCGAGACCCGGAAACAGAAAGCCGAGGATGGCGTCTAGGCCGATGCCGATGCGCGTGCCTGGGATGGTCAGCGCGTCGTCGAGCAGCCGCACCAAAGTCAGCGCCCAAACCGGGGTCTCGGGGCCTGCTGACCGCGCCGAGCGGCCGGGTAGTGGGGGGCGCTTCGATTCCGGCGGCATGCTCGATCTCTACGCTTGAACCTGCGCTCGCGCGAGAGAAGGATGCCGGCCGGCATGCGAGCGGTCGTACAACGCGTCAACCACGCGCAGGTCACGGTGGAGGGCACCGTGGTGGGGCAGGTCGCACTAGGGGTCTGCGTGTTCGTGGGTGTGGGGCGCGACGACACCGAGCTCGACGCCGCGGCCCTGGCCGACAAGGTCACGGGGCTTCGCATCTTCGAGGACGACGCGCAGAAGATGAACCTGAGCGTGCTGGAGGTTGGGGGCGCCGTGCTCGCCGTCTCTCAGTTCACGCTCTTCGGGGACGTTCGCCGCGGCAAGCGCCCGAGCTTCAGCGAGGCGCTCGAGCCGGTGCGCGCGGAGGCGCTCTTCGCGCAGTTCTGTGAAGAGTGCCGGACGCGCGGCGCGCGGCTCGAAACGGGCCGCTTTCGCACGCAGATGCAGGTCGAGCTAGAGAACGACGGCCCGGTCACGATCTTGATCGATACCAAGCGAGCGTTTTGAGCGTGCGTCTGGCGACTCTCGTGCTGTTCGGTCTCGGTTTGTCGTACGCGAGGCGCGTGCAGGCCGATTCGGAGCCAGAGATCCTGATAGCGGGGGAGAAGAGCAGTCGACCCGCGCGTGATCCGACGGTCGCCGCGTCACGCGTCGACGAGGCGGATCTGACGCGACCGGGCGCGAGCGCCGCCACCGTGCTCGCGCATGTGCCCGGCGTTCAGGTCTCGGCGACTGGTACGGCTTCGGATTTGGCTACGGCTTCGATTCGCGGCGCTTCGAGCGCGCAAACACCGGTGTACTTGGCGGGCATCCGGCTGAACGACGACGTGACGGGTACGGCGGATCTGTCGCTCGTGCCGCTCTGGATGTTATCGAGCGCCGAGGTTTACCGCGGCAACGCGCCGGCGGACGCCGAGCGCATGGGCATTGGCGGCGCCGTCTACTTCGAGCCGCGCAAGCCGCGCGAAACGCGTGTCGGCGCGGGCGGGACGCTGGGCAGCTTTGGTGAGAGCAGCGGCTTCGTCGGCGGGGAAATCGCCGAAAGCGGGAGCGGCGGGGATGGCGCGCTCGTCGCGTACCGCGGCTCCCGCGCGCAGAATGACTATCCCTACCTAAATGACGCGGGCACCGCGTCGCCGAGCGACGATCGCACGCTGACGCGGCCGAACGCCGA
The DNA here is from genome assembly GCA_035485095.1 of Polyangiaceae bacterium. GTDB lineage: Bacteria > Myxococcota_A > Polyangia > Polyangiales > Polyangiaceae > PMG-095. The sequence goes on from DATHOI010000383.1 coordinate 4,902, forward strand.
CTATTCGGCGCGTGAGGCTTGGGCCATCGGACGCACCATGGTGGGTCAGCACGGCGGGCGCATCACCACCGTGTTCAACGCCTTCGATCGTGAACAGGGCGTGACGGGCTTGGTTGCCGTGCCCGCGCTCGCAGCCCGCGCCGAGAGCGCGCGCGTGCTCGCTGGGCTATCGGCCAAGGTGCCTTGTTCCGGCGACCCCAGCTGCGAGCTCGAGCTGACGAGCCAGGTCGTTTCCGCCCGCACTCGGCTCAGCGATCCGCGCCACGAGCTCGGTCTGTTGGTGAGCCGCGTGGATTCGGAGGGCGCACGCGTGGCCGAAGGGGCGCGCGTGACTTGGTCCGGTGATGTGTTCCGCGCGCTGCTCGGCACGAACGTCGAGTTCGAGCGCTTGGCATTGGACGGCGCAACGGCCATTCGCGCCACACGCGGCACGCTCTCGGCGCGCGCGGGGCTGATGGCGGCGCTCACGCCGCAGACCGAGCTCAGCGGTCTTGCCGTCCTCACTTGTGACACCACGCGTGGCCCCGCCCAGGCCGACGACTGCGCCGCGCTCACCCCCGAGGGTCGCCTCGGCGTGCGCGAAAAATGGGGGCCGTTCGAGCTGCGCAGCAACCTCGGCCGCTACGCGCGAGTGCCCACACTGGGCGAGCTATACGGCATTTCCCCGATCGTGCGCGGCAGCTCGGCGCTCGTCCCCGAGCAAGGCGTGGCTTGGGATTTGGGGACGCGCTGGGAGGCTCGCCTCGGTCCAATCTCGAGCTATGTCGATGCGTTCGGCTTTGCGCGCCACGTGTCCGAGCTGATCGCGTATCGCCGTTCGTCGCTCGGCGCGGTGCAACCGTACAACGTCGGCAGCGCCCGCGTGCTGGGCGGCGAGCTCGAAGCGGGCGCCGCGTGGTCGCGCCACTTGCGGTCCGCGCTGACGCTGACCCTGCTCGATCCGCGTGACACGACACCGGGTCGCACGTTGACCAACGACGTGATTCCCTATCAGTCGCGCCTAGTGGGCAGTCTATTCAGCGAAGCATTCATCGAACCGCGTTCGCGCGCCCTGACCCGGACCGGAGTCGACGCGCGCGTCAGCTACCGCGGCTCACGGTTGGCTGATCCAGCCGGGCTCATCGTCCTGCCGGATTCGACCGAGCTCGATCTGGGCGCCAGCGCGCTATTCGAGGGGGATCTCTCGGTCCGCGGCGCGGTCGACGACGTATTCGACGCGCACCACTTCGATTTCATCGGTTACCCAGTGCCCGGCCGCAGCTTTCACCTGTCCGTCGAAGCCTGGTGGTGAACGTTTTCGTCGCGTGCGCCGTTGACGAGGGCTACTGATTTATTGCTGGTCACGCGCCACGTCGCGCTGCGGCAAAGCCTTCGGCGTCGCGTTCACGCCCAAGAAGCAGCCACGATTTTGCGCATTCTCGCAAGCCCGTGATACAGCCTCAGGGGTGATGTTTCGGCGGCCGAAATGGGCTCGAACGGCGGCGGCGCTGGCCGCGCTCGGCGGCGCGCTCGCTGTGCTTTCACCCAGCGCGAGCGCGGGCACCGGACGAGACTTGCCGGCGCGCTTTCTGGAGGCGCCGTTCTCGCTGATGTCCTTGACGGTGGGTTATCCCAACGCGGGCTTCCAGCTTCGTGCAAAAAAGCTGAAGAATTCCGAATTTCTGCGGGTCAAGGACAACAGCCGCGAGAACACCTATGCCCACCCCGCGTTGGTGCTGATGCTCGAACGCAGCGCGCGTGAAGTGGCCCGCATCGAAAAGGGCTCGTTGATGATGGTCGGCGACCTGTCGAGCCGAGACGGCGGACCACTCGCCGGTCACGTCAGTCACCAAAGCGGTCGCGACGCGGACGTGGGTTTCTACCTGAAAGACGCTGCCGGGCGCCCCGTCGTGCGCGAGCACTTTCAGCCCTTCGACCCGAATGGTCGTGCGCGCTACGAGCCCGGTCTGTACTTCGATGACTATCGCAATTGGGTGCTGCTCCGAGCCTGGGTCACGGACAACCGCGCTGGCCTCGCGCACATCTTCGTCTCCACGGGCCTGCGTTGGCGCTTGATCGAATACGGTCGCAAAGATCCACAGTTTGCCAAATACGTGGATGAAGTGTCCGTGCTCTTGAAGCAGCCGGCAGGGCGTGCCGTGCACGACGACCACTTTCACGTGCGCATCGCCTGCCCGGACAACTTAGGCGAGCTCTGTTACAACGAGTCGCGCTTGGGCGGCTAAAATCGCGCTGCGGCTATTCTGGCGGCGCGGGGGCTTCGCTGTCGGTTATGGCCCGAAGCTTACTGGACGCCGAGAAATCATACGTGCTCTTGGCGCTGAGCGCCTTGCCGTCCCGGTGCCGCGTCTGCTGACAAACCGCGGTCCAGCCGGTGGTCTCGTAGCTGGTCTTTTTTACGCGTCGGGAGCGCCTGACGACGACCTTCTTTGCTTCCACCGAAACTTCGCAGGTGTCATTCACGATCACCAGATCGCGCGAGCCGGCGAAGGACTGCGTGAGCAAGCTCTTCAAGCTGGCCTTGTCCCGCGGCTTCTGATTGAGCACCACGTGATCCTCGGAAAGGTCGAGGAAACCGTCGATGCTGCGCTGGTTCAGCGCGCGCTCGAGCTTGAGCACGATCCCGGCAGTCGACGACAGAAACGGCTTCTGTAGCGAGGCGGAGGTCATGGCCACCGCGCGGTCGCAACACAAGCCCACACGCTGCGCATCTTGATCGCTTTGCGGTACTACTTTGCGTGGCGCGCACGAGCCGCCACCGCGCACGACCACGCGCCCGTCGTCCAGACTCTCGGTCCAGGAGGCCGCTTCGCCGACCTCTGGAAAATTGTCGCACGCGCGCTGCCACTGCTCTTCACTGCAGAGTGTTTTGCCCGCGTCGGTGCAGCGGGCAAAGGCTTGGCTATACGCGAGGCCTTGGCTGTCTTCGCGCCGCAATATGCTGAACTTGTCGACCCAGGCCCCGTTCGTCGACAATTGACCACCGGGCACGTCGCGCGCTGGCAACCCCGCAAAGCCCCGGCTTTTCACGATCGCGGCCGAGGCCGCGGGCGCGCTCGTGCCGACGACCGCCGCGCTAGTCGCAATCGCCGCGCTGGTCGCAATCGCCGCGCTGGTCGCAATCGCCGGCAAATTGGCCGGCAAACTGCTTGCCCGCGCGCTGCTCGCAGGCTCGCCGTTTGCCGTGGGCGTGCCGCTGGCCACTGACGTGCTCGCGGCTGCGTCGCTCGAGCTCACGGTTTGCGGCGTGAATGATTTTCCGCGCCCAAGCCAAATCCCGACCGTGGCGCCCGCAGCCACGACCAACATCAACAGGCTGATCAGCATTCTGCCGTGCCCACTTGCGCGCTTCGGCGCCGGTTGACCGGGCAGCGGCGTGCTCGCGGTGAGCTCCGTCGCAGAGCCCGGCAATGCGCTCAGGCTCGCGCGCCCAGAAACGGGCGGCGACGCGCCTTCCGCGCGCGTGGCGCTCGTGCTGCTGAAGGTCGGACGCACGTTGCCCGAGCTCGGTCCCCCCGACACGTTGGCCGCGTCTCCACTTTGCGCGACCGCGGCTTGTAGCGCGTCCCAAAATTGGCCCGCGTTGGGGTAGCGCTCTTTCGGATCGACCGACAGGGCAACCGACAGCACGGCTTCGATCGCGTCACCCGCATCCACGCCGTGAGCGCGCAACGTCGGGCGCCGCGTCGTGTCCGCTGCCGCGATGAAGAGCTGCGCGGCGTCCACGCCCTCGAGCGCGCTGTGCCCCACGACCGCTTCGATCAGCACGAGCGTCAGCGAAAATACGTCGCTCCACGGGCCGGTCGAGCCATAGCGACGGCTGAACTGCTCGGGCGAGCCGTAACGCGCCGTGAACGCTTGCAGGGAGGCGCCCGTCTCTTCGAACGCTTTGGTGAAGCTCTCGGATTCGCTGACCACTTTTGCGATGCCGAAATCCAAGACCTTGAGCGTTCTGCGCCCGCCGACCTCCGCCAAGAACAAGTTGGCGGGCTTGATATCGCGATGCGCAATGCCCTGCTCGTGGGCGAGAGCCAGCGCTCGCGCCGCGCTGTCCAGCAGATCCATGGCTTCTTTCAGGGTCCGCCCGCCCACGCCGGCCTTGCGCCGCTCGCTGAAATTCGCGTCCAGCGATTGCCCGTCCAGCCATTCGAGCACGATGAACGGCGTCCAGATCTTGTTCGGCGAGACCACCGCGCCGACATCGAGCGCTTGCACGATGCCGGCAGTGGCCTTGGACAACTGGTGCAGCAGCCGGCCCTCAGCCAAGAAATTCTGCTCGAATTCGTCGCGTGCGGCGCCCATCATCGTCTGCGGGATCCGCAGGCACTTCACGGCGACCCTCTCGTTGAAGCCGAGGTGATGCGCGCGGTACACGACGCCGAACCCACCACGGCCGACCACGGCGTCGACCTGGTACTTGCCGTCCAGGGTGGCGCCGACCCAGTCGAAGGGATCTTCGCCGCTGTCGCTCATCCGCCCGAGCAAACCACATCTTCGCCGCCTGCGGAATGTTCGGCTTTGTGCTGCGATTGTGTCCCGGGCAGCTGCAGCTGAATCTTCACGTTGAAAGGGCGGAATGTTGGAGGTATTGCGAGGCTCCAGTGCCGAAGATCGAGTTTCTGGGCAACGGCATCGGGCCGGCCAAAGTCGTGGACGTCGAGGCGGGCGGGGAGCTCGTTGACATTTGCGATCATTACTTCGCGCCGATCCCGTTCTCCTGTCGCTCGGCGAGCTGTGGCACGTGCCACATCGAGATTTTGGACGGCGCTGGTTACCTCGAACCGCCCGAAGAGCCCGAAGAAGAGCTGCTCGATATCCTCGGCGGTGACGGCACGACGCGTCTGGCGTGTCAGGCACGCGTCAAACCCGGCCCGGGACTGATTCGCATCCGAGCCAAGCTCGGTTGACGCTGGCGAACCGCGGCGCAGTCCAGTTAGCGCACGCGGAGCACGATCTTGCCGAGGTTCTGATTGGCCTCCATGCGCTCGTGCGCGCGCGCTACGTCGCTCAAGGCAAAGACACTGTCGACGAGCGGTTTGAGTCGGCCGTCACTGAACAGCGGCAGCGTGGTGCGCGTGAACGCGCGGCTGAGCTCGATCTTCTCGAGCACGGAGCGGCCGCGCATCGTGATGCCGACGAGGCTCTGACGTTTGGCCATCAGGCGACCGAGATTGATCGACGCTTGAGCGCCGCCGAGCAAGCCCAGCAGCACGTGTCGACCGAGCGGCGCGAGACACGCTGCGTGCTTCTCCGCATACGCGGCGCCCACGAAGTCCAAGATCACGTCCACGCCGTGGTTGCTCGTTTCCCGGGCGATGACGGCCGCAAAGTCCTCACTCTTGTAGTCGATCACGTTATCGGCGCCGAGTGCGCGCAGCCACTCGCATTTCGCCGCGCCGCCCGCGGTCGCAAACACTCGCGCGCCGTGCCAGCGCGCAAGCTGGAGCGCAGCGCTGCCCACGCCGCCCGCGGCCGCGTGAATCAACACGGACTCTCGCGGCACGAGCTTGCCAGACACGAGCAGCGCCTCGCGTGCGGTCAGAAATGCCTCGGGAATCGCAGCGGCTTGCTCGAAGCTCAGCGCGTCCGGAACCGGCATGGCCAGGGCTTCTGGAACCACGACGCGCTCCGCGTAGCCGCCACCGCCCAGCAGCGCCATCACCCGCGTGCCGAGCGCGAACGTGCCCACGCAGCCGGGCCCGACCGCGCTCACGACGCCCGCGCATTCCATGCCCAAAATGTCGGTCGTGCCTGGCGGCGGTGGATACAGGCCGCGGCGCTGCAGGAGATCCGCGCGGTTGAGCGCGCTGGCGTGAATGTCGATCGCAATCTCGCCCGACCCCGGCGTGGGGTCCGGCACGTCCACGAGCTGCAGCTTGTCCGGCCCGCCCGGCTCGGAGACGAGGACGGCCTTCACAGCTCTGGCAAGTGTGCGGCGCCGATCACGCCTGCGCGTTCGCCCAGCTCACTGACCAGAAGCGGCACTTCGGCGAGCGGCGGTGCAAACGCGTAAGCGCGGAGCGCTGCGCGCACGTAGGGCTCGATCAAATCGAACGAAGCGGAGATGCCACCCGAGAAGACCACCGCGTTCAGATCGAGCAGGTTTTGGATATTGGCGAGCAAGCGCCCGAGCGCGCTGCCCATCATCTCGAAGGTCTTGAGCCCGGCTTCTTCACCGCGTCGCGCGCTGACGGCGATCGGCAGCACCTCGCTCGCGTGGCCGCCGTGCTTCGCGTACTCGCGCAACAGAGCGCGGGTGCCGGCGTACGTTTCGACGCAGCCGCGCTGCCCGCAGGCACACAACGGCGCGTTCGCGGAGCTATCTACGTTCATGTGTCCGACCTCGGCGGCGAAGCCGTTTGCGCCTGGATACAATTGGTGGCCGAGAACTAGCCCGCCACCGATGCCGGTGCCGAGTGTGATCATCAGGAAGCTCGGGTGCTGCCGACCGTGGCCGTGCAAGCGTTCGCCGAGCGCGGCGGTCGTCGCGTCGTTCTCGACCGCGATTGGGCAGTGCAAGCGATTGGCCAGCTCTTCGGCGATGTGTACGCCTTCGAAGCCGGGCACGTTCGGCAAGCGCCAGCAACGACCCTCGGAATTCACCTCGCCGGGGATGGCGACGCCCACCGCGTCCGGCCTCGACGACAACGCGAGCACGGTACTAGCGATGGTATCGAGCACTTCTGACGCACTCGAGCCGGCTCGCGTTGGAGTCGAGGTCGAACGAACCACCTCACCGTTCTCGACGATGCCCGCTTTGACCTGTGTGCCTCCGAAATCGACGCCAATTAACATGTTACGGCGCGCACCGTAGTCTTACCTCGCGCGCTTCTTCAAGACGTACGAAAAAAGGCGCATTATTCTGGCGGCCTAGCACCTCGGCTCGAAGTGCGTTCGGATTTCCGCGGCCGCACGGGTGAGGGCCGCAGAAATCCTTCAGCACGGCACGACCAACCTCAGTACTCTATCTGTCTTGAGTACGACGACCCGCAACGGAGTTCCGGGCCATCGCACTAGCACTTCGGAGCTCGATTGTGGCCGACGGAAGGAGAAACCGGAATGACCGTGTTGCGTGTGGCGACGATCAACGTGTGGAACAAGTCCGGGCCGTGGCTCCAGCGCTTGCCGCTGATTCGACAGGAGCTGGAGCGCCTGCAGCCCGAGATCGTGGGCCTGCAGGAGGTGCTGCGCTTTCGCCGTGACAGCGCAGCCGACGCGCCGCTCACCACCAGCAACGACCAAGCCACGGAGATCGCCGAGGGCCTTGGTTTTCAGATCGCGTACAGCGTT
>DATHOI010000384.1:0-2687 GCA_035485095.1 Polyangiaceae bacterium
GATCTCGAAGCTCGACCAGATCATTCACGACGCGAAGTTTCAGAACGTCGAAGCTTTGGTGAGCCTCGCGGCGCTGCAGATGGAACGCGGCAGTGACCAGTCCGACCAGGACGGCAAGAACGACCTCGAGCGTGCGCAGCATAATTTGCAGCGCGCTCTCGCGATCGATGACGGGTACATGCCCGCGTTCAATCAGCTGGCCGTGTATTACCTGACGCAAGCCAAGGCCAAGGCCGGTCAGACCGACAAAGGTGGTCATCGCGGTCGCCGTGGCATGGAAGTCTCGGGCGCCTCGAAGGGCAACGTGGACTCGCAGCAGCTCGATCTAGCGGCGCTCGTTGCGGCTCAAGCGCAGAAGAAGAATCCGAACTATGCGCCGATCGCGAACACCACGGGCCTCATCCAGGTGCAGCTCAAGAACTTCAACGGCGCAGTGAAGAGCTTTGGCGCGGCCCGCAAGCTCGATCCGAGCTTCTTCGAAGCGCAGATGAACTACGCAGCGGTGAACCTTTCCTTCCGTGGCTATGAGGAAGCGGAGAAGGCGTACCGGGATGCGCTCAGGTTGCACCCGAAGGACTACGAGGCAGAGCTCGGGCTTGCTCTTGCCTTGCGCGGCGAGATCAACGACTCGAATTTCGATAAGAACGTCGCCGAGGCGCAGCAGCACCTCGACGAGGCCAAGAAGATCGCGCCGGATCGCGCTGAGACCTACTACAACGAGGCGATCCTGACTCAGGAGTTCAGGTCGAAGCGCGGCAACGCGGTGCCGACCCTGAAGAAGGCAGCGGAGCAGTACAAGACCTTCATCGACAAGGCTGGTTCGGATCCGTCTTTCGCCGCGGCGGTGAAACGCTCCAAGGACCGCAGCCAAGACATTTCCGACACGGTCAAGTTCATCGAAGAAGGCGAGCAAGCAGCGAAGGATGCGGCGGCCAATCCGCCTCCTCCGCCCCCGCCGGCAGCACCTGCTGACGGAGCTGCGCCGGCTGATGGCGCAGCGGCTCCTCCTGCGGACGCAAAGGGTGGCGCGGCTCCGGCGGATGCCAAGCCTGGCGATTCCAAGAAGTGAGGGCAGAGCGAGCGAGTCTTGGCTCGTTTGCGCTAAAGTTACTTTTCTTGGAACTTCGCGAAAGAGGCGGTGTCCGACTGCAATAGGACGCCGCTTCGTCGTTTCGCGTTGACGAGTTGAAGATTCAGAAAGTACAATCAGGCTGTAATATAACGGGATTATTCCGAGGAGATTGAAATGGCATCCAAGCGCTTCTCAAAGCACTCCATAGGCGTCGCGATTTCGATCGGGGTTGCTGCGTTTGCCCTGGCTCCTGCCGCGCTTGCTCAAGACGCGAAGTCGAGCGGCGGTGGCGACAAGGCGGACGGCTACGGTTACGAGTTCTCCGATGATCCCTTGAACGCGGGTGGCTTCGGCCCGAACGACGCAACGATCAAGGTTCGTCCCCGCGCCGCGCGCACCACGCTGATCCGTCCACGAACCACGTTCGTGCCGGAGATGCTCAAGTCCGTTGAAAATATTTGATTCGTGCTTGCTCGCTCTCTCTTTGGGAGCGCGTGGGGCTTTCGATGCTCGGTTTTAGCGGGGCGCACCAAGGGCGCCCTGGCAATCAGGAATACAAGGCATGGCAAAAGCTGTACTGACGTTCGCGCTCTACCAAGGGGATGCTCTTCAGCGTCGGGAAACCGTCACGCAGGACATCGTCAAAGTCGGCAAAGATCCGAAGAGTCATCTTCGAGTCGATGACGAGCAAGCGTCCCGCATGCACGCGGTGATCGAGGTGGCAGGTCCGGAGGACATCACCCTCATCGATCTCGGCAACGAACCGGGCACGATGGTGAACGGCGCTCGCGTGAACAAGTGCAAGCTGCATGTCGGCGACCAGATTCAGGTCGGTCAGACGTACATCGTGCTGGAGAGCGCGGACGCGGCGGGCGCGGAGGCGGTCGCGGCCCCGCACGTGACTCAAGCAGGCTACGGCGCGCCGGCGCCCAATCCGTTCGCGGCGGCGGGGGCTTCTAGCCCGTTCGCGGCAGCGAGCAACCCGTTCGAGGCGCGTTCTGCGAACCCGTTCGCCGCAGGCGCAGCAGCTACGGCGCGCGCGCAGGCGCTGCACGTGGCAGACGACGCGCCGCCCGGCAGCTACACCTACACGATGATCAAGAGCGGTCCCGATGTGAGCTCGGATGAAGTCGAGATCCCGCACTTGCAGTCGGTCGAGGTGATGATTTTGTGGGGCACGAACGTCTTGCACGTCTCCCACCTGACCCCGCCGCGCAACTATTACGTCGGTGAAGAGCAGGGTAAGAATTTCGCCTGTGATTTCTTCATTCCGAGCGAGAAGCTCGGCACGACGCGGCTGCCAGTCGTGATTGGTGATCGCGCGTCGGTTGCGGTGGTGATTCCGCCCGGGGCCAAGGGCAGCGTCGAGATGCCGGGCATGCCTCGCATGTCGATGGATGAAGCTCGCCAGCGTGCACAACCGACTGCGGAAGTGAGCGGCGGTCATCAGCTCAATCTGCCGAGTGGCGCCAAGGCTCGCGTCGAAGTCGGTGACTTCGTGTTTCAGGTCGCGGCCGTCAATGCTGGCAAACCGATCAAGCACGGCGTCGCCGTGGGCTTTGATTGGAACGTCGCCCTGTACTTCGGTCTGTCGCTGGCTGCGGTGGGCGGTCTG
>DATHOI010000385.1:0-7575 GCA_035485095.1 Polyangiaceae bacterium
TTTGCACGGGCAGCTCGAGCTCGCGCGCGGTGGTCTCGATCGCCGCGACCAACTCGAGATAGGCTTCGAGCTTGGGCAGCGGCGGCATGAACACATGCAAGATGCCGCCGCGTGGCTCGACGCACAGCGCCGTTCGCGTGATGCCCGTCGCGGACTCGAACGGCAGCGGCTTCAAGCTCGGATCGGCCAGCGTGAACGGCTCGTTCGGGAAGCCAGGTCGCTGCGGGCGACGCACCGCGGGCCGCGCTTCGGGAGCCGCCGCTGGAAAGTGAAACGCTTGCGGCAACGGGCCGCGCTCGGCGAACGGGTCGCGGGGTGGTTCTACGTCAGAGTCGCCGCGCGCCATCCAAGGTGTCGAATCCAGCGGCAAACGCAGGCCCATCGACGAATCCCCCGGGACCAAGAACAGTTGTTCCTCGCGCAGGAACCAAGAGCCCGAGACCCAGCTCCCTTTGTGCCCGAGCGGCAACGCGTAACCCACGACGCTACCCAAGTCCTGACGGAACACGCGGGCAATGCGATCCCGTTCGACCGGATCAGCGAGCTTGCTGTCTCGGACGTCCACGTTCCCGGGCAAACGCCGCTCGCGCCACAGGTAGTAGTAAGCGTCCTCGTAGGCCGGCATCAGGCCATGACTCTTCAGGCCGAGCACCTCAATCAAACGCTTGACGAAGCGCTCGGCCTCTACCCGCGTATGCCCGGGCGGTGCCGACTCCTGCGCGATGAGCTTTGGATCTTGCCAGACCGCGACGCCGTCGCGACGAAAGAAACAGCCGAGCGACCAACGCGGCAACTGCTCGCCGGGGTACCACTTGCCTTGCCCGTGATGCAGCAACGCTCCGGGCTGCCAGAGCGCGTGCAAGCGACGCAGCAAGCGATCGGCGATCGGCAATTTCTGGCCACCCAGCGCGGCGACATTCCACTCCGGCTCGTCAGGCGAAAGCGAGCTCACGAACGTGGGCTCGCCGCCCATCGTCAGGCGCACGTCCTGCGCGTCGAGGCGCGTGTCGACATGGGTACCTAACTTCTGGATCGCCTGCCACTGCTCCTCCGTGTACGGCTTGGTCACGCGCGGCGCGTCGATCACGCGTTCCACCGACATTTCGAAATCGAAGTCGGTCTCGACCTTCTCGACGCCGCCCTCGATCGGTGCGGCACTCAGCGGATCAGGGCTCACGGCCAGCGGAATGTGACCTTCGGCAGTGAGCAGCCCCGACGTCGGATCGAGGCCAATCCAGCCGGCTCCGGGCACGTACGCTTCACACCATGCGTGCAAATCCGTAAAATCTTGGGTCGGCCCGCTCGGGCCCACCACGGGCTTCTCGTCGGCGACGAGTTGCACCAAATACCCGGACACGAAGCGCGCCGCGATGCCGAGCTCGCGCAGCACTCGCACCAGAAGCCAGCTCGAATCACGGCACGAGCCTTTGCCGATCTCCAGCGTTTGCTCGGGCGTTTGCACACCCGGCTCCATGCGGATGACATACTTCACCGCTTCGTAGACCACGCGGTTCACGTCGACCAAGAAGTCGACCGTGCGTCGCTCGGTGCGATCGATGCTCTGCATCAAGCGCTCGAAATGTTCACCGGCGGGGACCTTGGCAAAGTAAGGCTGAAGCTCGTGCTCGAGCCCCTTCTCATACTTGAAGGGTGACTTTTCCGCGCTCGGCTCGAGGAAGAAATCGAACGGATTGTACGATTCGAGATCGGCGATCAGATCGACCGTGACACTAAAGTGGTTGGTCTTCTCCGGAATGACCACGCGCGCCAGGTAATTGCCCTGCGGGTCCTGCTGCCAATTGATGAAATGCTGACGCGGCTGGATATCGAGCGTGTCACTGTGGATCGGCGTGCGATTGTGCGGCGCTGGCCGCAAGCGAATGACCTGCGGAGAAAGCGTTACCGGGCGCTCGTAGTCGTAACGCGTTTTGTGACGGAGTGCGATGCGGATGGCCAAGGGGATTTACTCAGACCTGGAAGAATTGCTGATGGATGGCTGTGCCGATTTCGTTGATCGCGCCCTGCAACTCATCGACGTACTCGTGCAGACCGCCAGACATGACGGCGTCGATCGTAACGTAGTCGAGGCGGGCCCGCAGTTGACCGAGCAGGCGCTCGGCCTCGCAACGGTAAGTGCCGATCGGTGAACGCATGACGGCGTGTAAGCTCTCCTGCGCCTGCCGAATGCAGTACGAGATGGCACGCGGGAAATTCTGATTGAGCAGCAAGAATTGCGAGACGTTCGCGGGCGACGTCACGTGGTAGAGCTGCCGGTACATCTGCAGCGCGCTCGCTGAATTGAGCAACGCGGTCCAGCCGAGCTGATCGATCGTCGTACCTACGCCGTTGCCCACTGGCAAAAGCAAGAAATACTTCACGTCCAAAATGCGCGACGTTTTGTCGGCGCGCTCGAGCATCCGACCCAAACGCGCAAAGTGCCAGGCTTCGCCGCGTGACAGCGTGGCGTCGGTGACGCCTTCGAAATAGATGCCCGCGCGCTTCACGCGCCCGTAAAAATCATTCAGATCTTCAGGTGCTACATCGGGCCGCGCCGCTTGTACGACCATCAAGTAGAATTCGTTCAGCTCCTGCCACATCTCGCGAGAAATGATGTCGCGCACGGTGCGCGCGTTTTCACGGGCCGAGCCCACGCTCGCCAAAATGGAATTCGGGTACTCGCGGTCGAAGGTGAGAAATTGCGTCACCGTCTGCGGCGTCGCCTTGCCAAACCGCTTGCTGAACAAATCGTGATCGCCCGTGATCATCACCAGGCTCTGCCAGCCGCTGCGCTGCTCGATCGGCGAATCGAGGAGCAGGTTCATGTTCACATCGATGAAACGCGCCACGTTCTCGACTCGCTCGACGTAGCGGCTCGACCAGTAAATTGCCTCTGCAACTCGGCTCAGCATCTTCGTTGTCTTGTTGGGGTCGGAAAGCGATTGAGCAAAACGTGTTCTCGATCGGTGCGGCGCGGCTCTAGGACTGCGATTGCGATTGCGATTGCGATACGGGCGGCTGTGATGACATTTGCGAGCCCGTGCCATTCGATAGCACCCAGGTGTCTTTACTCCCGCCGCCTTGAGAAGAATTCACGACCAAGGAACCCTTCTTCAGCGCCACCCGAGTCAGGCCACCCGGCTGCACGTAGATGTCTTGGCCGTACAGCACGTAGGGCCGCAAATCGACGTGCCGGCTCTCGAACTGGTCACCGATAATGGTCGGCACGCGCGACAATGACAGCGTCGGCTGAGCGATGTACCCGCGCGGGTTCTTGTTGATGCGGCCCACGAAATCGAGCTGCTCTTCGGTCGTCGAATGCGGGCCGATGAGCATGCCGTAGCCGCCCGCACCGTCAGTGGCCTTCACCACCAGCTCGGGCAAGTGCTCGAGCACGTATTGCCGGTCTTCCACGTCACTGCACACGTAGGTCGGCACGTTGGGGATGATGGCGTCCTCATCCAAGTAGTATTTGATGATCCGTTCCGCGTACCGGTAGATGGCCTTGTCGTCGGCGACGCCGGTGCCCGGCGCATTGGCCAGCGCGACGCGTCCGGCCAGATACACTTCCATCACGCCTGGCACGCCGAGCAATGAATCCGGCCTAAATACCAAGGGGTCCAGGAAATCGTCGCCCACGCGGCGATAGATCACGTCGACGCGGCGTAGGCCCTCGGTCGTGCGCATCATCACGTACCCATCGCGCACCAGTAGATCTTGCGGCTCGACCAGCTCGACGCCCATCTGCTGCGCCAGGAATGCGTGCTCGTAGTACGCGCTATTGAAGCGCCCGGGGGTGAGCACGACCACCTGCGGGTCCTCTCGCCGATCCGAGGCCAGGAAGCGCAGCGTCTCGAGCAACCGAAGCGGGTAGTCGTCGACCGGCCGAATCGACATTTGCTCGAAGATGCGCGGAAACGTGCGCTTCAAGATCTGCCTATTCTCGAGCACGTAGCTGACACCCGAGGGACAGCGCAGATTGTCCTCGAGCACGTAGAACTCGCCGCCCTTGTCGCGCACTAGATCGGTACCGACGATATGGCACCAGATGCCGCGCGGGGGCTTCAGGCCCAGGCATTGCGGCCGGAAATCTGCGCACGTTTTGACGAGCGATTCAGGGACGACCTTGTCCTTCAAGATCTTTTGATCGCCGTACACGTCACACAAGAACAGGTTCAAGGCCTCGATGCGCTGCCGCAAACCACGATCGATGCGCTCCCACTCATGCGCCGAGACGACCCGTGGAATCACGTCGAACGGGAAGATGCGCTCCGTGCTGCCGCCCTCGCCATAGAGCGTGAAGGTGATGCCCATGCTGAGGAGCGCGCGTTCTGCGGCGGCTTGGCGCGCGAGCAACGAGCCCGGTTCGAGCGCGTTGATGCCGTTCACCAGCGGCTCGAAGCCGGTCCGAGCCACACCGCGCGCGGCGAAAGTTTCGTCGTAGAAGGGGCCGTTTTGGGGGTCGTAAACGTCGAACTTCATGAGCTTTCCGAGAACTACGCCGAGGGGCCACCTAGCTAACACAAGGATCGAGCTCTGACGCTGCATCTGACGCGGCACGCGCGATCGCGACGCTTTCGAACCTGTTTCCAAAACGTATCACTCGTTTCGCGTCACGTTTCGAGTTTGCCCCAGCTCCCGCCGACGCCGATTGACAAATCAGGTTTTTCTCGGGTATTATCCAAACTCCGATGTCGTTCTACCAACCGTGCTGCGCGCGCCTTAGCGCCTTCGTCGTCATTGTCATGACGAGCAAGGTCCTCGTGTAGCCGGAAGGGTAGACATCGCATCGTTTGGCGAGACGCCCTTCCGGAATTCCGGGAGGGCGTTTTCGCTTTTGTGGCCTTGCGTCGCGCAAGGCGGAGTCCCGACCATGACAATTGCCGTAGAACTGCGTGACTTGAGGAAGAGCTTCCGTGGCCGAGCGCCGAGCGCGCCGTCCTTCATGGCAGCCGTCCGTGGGCTCGTGTCCGCGAAGAGCACCGAGTTTCGCGCAGTCGACGGCATTTCCTTCTGTATCGAGGAGGGCGAGCGAGTGGCGTTCATCGGCCCGAACGGCGCCGGCAAATCGACGACGCTCAAGATTCTGTCGGGTATTTTGCAACCTGACTCGGGACACGTGCGCGTGCTCGGCCTGACGCCCGCGCAGGACCGCGTGCAACTCGGTTACCGGATCGGCACCGTGTTCGGCCAGCGTAGCCAGCTTTGGCAGCACCTGCCCGCCAACGACACGTTTCGCTTGCTGGCAAGCGTGTACGATTTACCCGAGGCGCTATTTCGCTCGCGCCTCGCGACGCTGGTCGAGGTCTTCGCGCTCGCACCGCTGATGTCGCAGCCTGTGCGCAAGCTCTCGCTCGGCGAACGCATGCGCTGTGAGCTCGCAGCGAGCCTGCTGCACGCCCCTCGGCTCTTGTTCCTGGACGAACCGACCATTGGTCTGGACGTGACCGCCAAGGCCCGCGTGCGGGAGCTCGTGCGCGAGCAGTCCGAGCGGGACGGCACGAGCGTCCTCTTGACGTCCCACGACACCGGGGACTCCGAGCAGGTCTGTGAGCGCGTGATCGTGATCAATCACGGAAAATTGCTGTTCGATCAGTCGCTCTCGTCGCTGCGAGCGCGTTTCATCACACACAAACGAGTGACGCTGGTCAGCGACCGCGCAAAGCTCGTCATCGATCTGCCGGGAGTGCGGGTGATCGAGCGTGAACCCTACAAAACGAGCCTCGAAGTCGATCTGAAGCTGACGCCGGTGGCGCGTGTCGTGGAAGCCGCGCTCGCTGGCGGCACGCTACACGATCTATCGGTCGAAGATCCGCCCCTCGAACGCGTGGTGCAAGCCATCTACGAAAGCGCGAGCGACGGCCGGCAGCACGAGCACGAGCCTGAAAGAGCGGCCTCATGACGCTCCGAAAATATTGGTCAGTGGTTTCTATCGCCATCGCGCAGGCTCGCGCTGCGCGTGCGGTCTTCGCCGGGCGGCTGGCATTCTATGCGCTGCTGCTGGTGATGTACGCGCGTATCTGGCAGATGGTCGGTCGGCAAGGCTCGCTCGGTGTCTTCGGGCACGGCGACTTGATTTGGTATTTGGCGATCACGGAGTGGATCGCGCTCAGCGTGCCGCCAATTCACACCGACATCGAGGCGGACATCCGAAGCGGCAACGTGGCTTACTTGTTACCGCGACCGATCTCCTATCTCTGGCTGCGATTTGCCGAGGCATTCGGCACGCTGCTGGTGCGCATGCTGGTGCTAGGCGTTTTTGGCTTCGGTTTGTCATTGTTGCTGACCCGCGCCGCGACGCCAGACGGGTCGAGCATTGGGCTGCCGAGTGGCGGCGTGCTCGGGTTGATCTGCGGGGCGCTGACGGCCGTCGCCGCCGCAACGCTGAACCTGATCTTCTGCGCGCTGATCGGGCTCTCGGCCTTCTTCATCGAAGACACGAGCCCAGTGTATTGGGTTTGGCAAAAATTGAGCTTCGTGTTCGGCGGACTGATGTTCCCGCTCGATATTTATCCGGACACGCTGCGCACGGTCGCCAACGCGACGCCATTTCCCGCTCTACTCTATGCGCCCGGGCGGATCGCGATCGGCGCTGGGGCCGGGTTCATCGGAAAGACCAGCCTCGTGCTGGCAGCGTGGACGGTGTTCGGCGTGCTGTGCGCGCATTTCGCTTTTCGCCGCGCGCTGAAGAGCCTCGAAATCAACGGAGGTTAGCTCGATGTCGAGTTTGAGATTTCTGCGCTTGCTCTTACGCACGAATCTGCGCGCGTCGCTGGCACTACGCGGCGCGTTCCTACTGCAGGTCGGGTTCATGGCCTTGAACAACCTGATCTATTTCTCGGTTTGGCTGCTATTTTTCCGACGTTTTCACGATCTCGGCGGCTTCGGCATCGCCGACATGGAGCTCACGTACGGCGTGGTCGCCTGTGGCTTCGGTCTCGCGGTTGCCCTCGCCGGCGGCCTGCGAGACTTGTCCAGGCTGATCGTGGACGGCGCGCTCGACGGCTACCTGACGCAGCCGAAACCAGTGCTCGCGCAGGCGCTCTGCTCGCGTACGTTGGCTTCCGGTTGGGGAGATCTCGCGTCGGGGCTGGGCATGGTCGCGCTGTCCCACCAAGTGAGCGTGGCACACGTGCCGTACCTGCTGCTCGCGATCGTACTCAGCGGCAGCGTGTTCGTCGCGGCCGCGGTCGTTTTTCACAGCATCGCGTTCTGGCTCGGCCCGATCGATTCGCTAGCCCGCATGCTCTGGGAATTTCTGATAACGTTCAGCATTTACCCTGAGCCCATCTTCGGTGGTGGGCTGCGGCTCCTGCTCTTCACGTTGCTGCCTGCAGCCTTCTCCGGCTTCTTGCCGGCACGCTTGGCTCATCGGCCCACGTTGCTTCACGTGGCTTCGGCGGTCGGCGGAGCCGCGTGCGTAGTGTGCGTCGCTCTGCTCACTTTCGCGCGCGGGCTCCGGCGCTATGAATCCGGCAACCAGATTGGAGCGCGCTGACGGCTGCGCGACTCGTCCTCCCCTTCGAAGAGCGGCACATCGAGCCAACTCTCACGCTGTGTCGTGGCTGCCCAGGCAGA
>DATHOI010000386.1:0-51848 GCA_035485095.1 Polyangiaceae bacterium
GGCGCACGGATCGACCGGAGGCTCGACCACCGGCGGTTCTCGTTTGAGCTTCTGTTCCGGGGTATACGCGAGCGAGAGCAGCGCGCGCACGTCCGGCGTACCAACCCCGGAAGTCAAGCCAGGACCCGCGCCGGCGGCCACCTCGATGTCGTCGACGATGCGGTAGCGCACGTCGAGCAGAGCTTCCGCATTCGTGGTGCGCTTCTGCACGTCGTGAAAAGCCACGTCACCGGAAACCTCGGGTCCAATCTGCAGGTGACGGTTCTCCAGCAACAAGATGCCGAAGCCTGCACCCCACTTGAACATCGACCCTTGCTCGATATTGGCAAACGTCGTGCGGCGCTCGAGCTCCGGACCTCCTGCAGCCGACCAAACCAATCGCTCGACCACGCGCCCGCCGAGGATGAGCTGCGGCAGACCGCGAACCTGACCCGAGCTCACGAACGAGTCCTTCGCGCCGGTCGGCGCCCAGACGTTGCCACCTACCGCGATCTGAAATGGATCGTGGTATTCGCCGACGAGCCGCAACCGCGCGCCTAGGCGCAGATCACCGAACTGGACGGAATTGGGCGAAGAAAACGCTTGGCCTGCCGCGTTCGGGCTATCGCCGCTTTGCAGCAGCGCGACGGGCGCGTCGACATCGATGAATAGGCGATTCCAAAGCGACAGCCCAACGTCCAGGTTCAGGTAAAGCTGATCGCCGACGACCGCTCCGACACGTGCGTTACTCGGCTCCGAACGTAACACCAACGGGTTATGCGCGTAGTCTCCGAGCAGCATGATGTGCGGCGTGAGCGGACCTGCCGCGTACGGTGACGGCACACCGAACATGCGGTCGCCCGCGGGCGCGGGATCGAAGCGATCGAGCGCCAACCCCGACGACTGCGCCAGCGCTGGGCTCGCCACTCCGAGGAGCGCGATCGTCGTCGTGGCCTGCAGATACCCGTAGATTCTAGAAAATCGCGTAAGCATGATGATGAAAGGAAGCCCCCAACGTAACACTGTCTCACGTCTCGTTGTGAGAGTGATCGCAGTATCTCTTCGGCGCACATGTAGGATTAGCGGCGCACGACGCATGTTCCCGCGTCTTACTTGCCTTCTCGTTTGCTCCCACGTTTGCTCCCACGTTGCCCGCCTTGGCAGCACTTGCTCAGCGAATGCCGCGCTGCGCTGGTGGTGTGAGACGTTTTGCCGCAATGCCCAGGTGGCGGAATCCGGCTACCAAGCCAGCCATGACGACTGACCGCGCCCCGCGGAAGCGATGCTGCAATCCATGGCGCGAACCCAGGCATTTCCACGAGCGGTTTGCGAAACGCCGAGGCCGTGGGACAAACCTGCGAAATGCGCGCGACCTGCTTGCTCTCCGCGGCACTGGCACTCACGGCTTGCGGTTCGTCGCATTCGTATCCGCAAGCGAGCAACACACTCGCCCCCACGGGCGACGCCGCACAAGCGGCGCCGGTCGACGGGATCTCGTGTGAGACACTCGAGCAGCTCGCGTTTCACCTCCACGCGCACCTCGCCATCTACGTGGGCGACGATCAGAAGTTGCTGCCGGCGGGCATCGGCATCGGTCCACCGCTCGACGTCGAGGATGACTTCGTCGTCGGCGGTAGCTGTTTCTCGTGGCTACACACCCACGATCAGACCGGCTTGATTCACATCGAGTCCCCGGCGCCGCGTACCTTCACGCTCGGGAACTTCTTCGACATCTGGGGCCAGCCGCTGTCGAACACGGCAGTTGGGCCAGCTACTGGTACGGTCAACGCGTTCGTCGATGGCCAACCGTTCACCGACGATCCGAACACGATCCCGCTCGTCACGATGGGTGCCGACGGGAGCTACACCGCGCACGGCGTGCTGCAACTCGACGTCGGCACGCCGGTGCATCCGTTCGAAGCGTACACCTTCCCGCCTGGCTACTAGCGATGTCAGATCGAGCTCGGCAAAAAGGCGCAGCCGGATAGACCGCGCTCGTTAGCCCGAGTCGGAGGCAAGGTTACTGCGATCATCGGGGATCGCGTCCAACATGGACAACAGCGAGCTCGAGCTGGTCGTCGGGCTCGAGCTTGCACTCGTGGACGAGCTGTTGCCGGCCGTAGCGGAAGCCCCGCCGTGATGATGCCCATGGTGGTGATGGCCGGGTTGACCCGGATTTTGACCGCCGGACTGTTGCGCTTGGCTCTGCTGCAATTGCGCTTGGAAGGCAGCCAGTTGCGCCGCCGCGTCAGCGGCGGATTGATTGCTGCCTGCGGTCAGCTCGGTTTGGTCGGGGTTCGTCGAATTGATACTGTTGATGCTCACGGTTTATCCTCGGTCCGAAAGGGCGTTCCGAAGGCTCGCAACTGACGTGCCAGCGCGTTCAAAGCCGATCAGGCGAATGGAGCGCGCAGTGCTCGCCTCGCGCATGTCTGCGGCATCGAAGCAAAATCATGCGCTCGCAAACGCATGTTACGCTTTGCGACAGATCCCACGCGGTGACGAAGTGCCAAGATTTGCACGCGCTGGGCTGCTCTTCCGTCATTGCGCTGGCGGTTACTCTCGGCACACCTGGCGCGGGAAAAGTGCCAAAAATCGTCGCGCAAACGTCACGCGAAAACGCGGCCGGCTTGCTTATGGTGCGGCTCGCCGAGCGCGCCTGACGACTGCGCGCGAAGAACCGGAGATTTGCCATGACCGCGACGTCGAACCTCGCCGAAGGACCCGAAGCATTGGGACCTGCCCCAGAATCCCACCTGGCCTCGAAGCTCGGGAAAGGCCCGGGCAAGCTCGGTACCATCATCTTCGCGGCCGTCCTGGCGATTGGAGTCGTTTACAGCGCCTCCCAATTGATCAGCGACCTGTCCTTCGTGCACAGCACCTCGCTCTTCCCGTACATCCTGCTCGGGATCGCGCTGCTCGTGGCGCTCGCTTTCGAGTTCGTGAATGGTTTTCACGACACGGCCAATGCCGTAGCGACGGTGATCTACACGCACTCGCTCGAACCGCACACGGCGGTGGCGTGGTCCGGCATGTGGAACTTCATCGGCGTCTTGACCTCCACCGGCGCTGTCGCGTTCGGCATCATTTCGCTGCTGCCGGTCGAGCTGATTTTGCAGGTAGGCAGTGGCGCGGGCTTCGCCATGGTTTTTGCGCTGCTGGCTGCGGCCATCATTTGGAATCTCGGAACCTGGTATTTCGGGCTGCCCTCCTCGAGCTCGCACACGCTCATCGGCTCGATCATCGGCGTCGGCATCGTGAACCAACTGATGTCGGTGAAGACCGGCACCAGCGGCGTCGATTGGGGTCAGGTCAGCAACATCGGAAAGTCCCTGCTCATCTCGCCGCTAGTGGGCTTCTTCTTCGCCGCGTTGCTGCTCGTGCTGATGAAGGTCGTGATCCCGAACAAGCGTCTGTACGAGGCGCCCGAAGGCACGAAACCCCCACCCTTTTGGATCCGCTGCCTGCTCTTGCTGACTTGCACGGGCGTCAGCTTCGCCCACGGCTCGAACGACGGGCAGAAGGGCATGGGGCTCATCATGCTGATCCTGATCGGCACCGTGCCCACGGCGTATGCGCTCAATCACGCCGTCACGGCTCAAAGCTCACTCGACTTCATCGCCGTCTCGCACGAGAGCGCGGAGGTGTTCAAACACTACGCGCCGCCGCAGTCAGCGCGCGTGGCGGACGCTCGCGCCGAGGTCACCGACTACATGCGTACGCACACGATCAGCCCCACCACGACCACCGCGCTCTCGCAGTTGGTCAGCGACGTCGCAACCGACATGGGTCGCTACAAAGAGCTGAAGAACGTGCCGCCCGGCGAGACGCGCAACTTTCGCAATGACATGTACCTGATCAGCGAGAGCGTGCGTCTGATCCAAAAATCAGGCGCTCCGAAGCTGACGTCGGAAGACGCCGCCGTGCTGAAGAACTACAAAAAGCACTTGGATGACGCCACGAAGTTCATTCCCAGTTGGGTCAAGGTCGCTGTCGCAATCGCGCTCGGCCTCGGCACCATGGTGGGTTGGAAGCGCATCGTCGTGACTGTCGGCGAGAAGATCGGCAAAGACCACCTGACCTACGCGCAAGGCGCGGCGGCAGAGATCACCGCCATGATCACCATCGGCGCGGCCGACGCATTCGGTTTGCCCGTCAGCACCACGCACGTCCTATCGTCTGGCGTGGCGGGGACGATGGCGGCCAATCGCTCCGGACTGCAGTTCGACACCGTGCGCAACTTGCTCATGGCTTGGGTGCTCACGCTGCCCGTGTCCATCGTGCTCTCGGGCTCGCTGTTCTGGCTCTTCACGAAGATGAGTTGAGCCCACTAGCCCCGTGCGTCTACTCTCCACCGGTGCCCAAGAAAGCCCTCGCGAAGAAAGCCCCCGCGAAGAAAGTCGCTCCACTCGAGCAAGCGGATCCGCGCTTTGTGCCGGTGATCAAAGCCTTTGCGGGCAAATTGGGTTTCTCGCTCATGGAGAGCAAGTCGGGCGCCATGCGGGGTCTGATGCTGAATGGAAAATCATTCGGCATGTCGTCGCACGGCCGCTTCATCTTGAAGCTCACGGAAGAACGTACCGCGACCTTGATCGGAGACGGCGTCGGCAAGCCATTCAGTCCTAGCGCGGGTCGCGCAATGAAGGGGTGGCTCGAGGTCACGGACCCGAAGGCGAACTGGGTCGTCCTCGCGAAGGAGGCGTATCGCCTCGCCGCCGACGCGGGCAAAAAGCGAGGGCCTCGCGATCGCGCCTGAAGCGTGATCCGAGTCGGGAGCGAACCGCCAGACTCGAAGCATCAGTCCGGTGATAGGAAAGAGTCGAAACGATCTCGACATGTTACGTATCACACTCAGCGCTCGTGCCGTCGCGGCGTAACTTGCACAAAAGACGGGCCTTGCGCCCGATTTCTTCAAATTCCTGGGGATGAAGCGGCCGAGTATGTGAGTATGACCGGCTGTGCGCCGTGGGACCTCCACGCGCGCAGCCAATAGGGCGAGAACAATGAAGGGCAATCCATGAGGCACATCCTTGAACTAGGTCTCGGTACGGTGGTGGCATTGGCGTTCGCGGTTGGCTGCGGCGGCAGCAGCAACAGCACGGGCACAGGCGGCTCATCGTCATCGGCTGGGAGCACTGCGAGCGGCGCTGGCGAGTCATCGACGAGCGGCGGCGCGTCTTCGACGAGTGGCGGCGCGTCTTCAACGAGCGGTGGCGCTTCGTCAACGTCGGGCGGCGCAAGCTACACTGTTGGCCCATTTACGACGAGCCTCCCTGCATCGACCTCGCTGGGCAGTTTGACCAGCGCGCAGGCCACCCAACTCTGCACTCAACTCGACAGCTATCTGAACAGTATCACCACATACGAGTGCGAGTTGATCGCAGTGGTCGAAGCCGGGACCGCCACGTCGGATGCGGCTGCGCAGACGATGTGCCAGACGTTAGAATCGGCCTGTTCTGCGACGGGCACGACCACTGACTCTTGCACGGCTCCTGGTAGCTCGTGCATGGCGACCGTTGGCGATCTCGAAGGTTGCCTCAACGACACCACCGCGACGCTCAAGTCAGCAGCGGTCCCCGCTTGCGCCACCCTCACGTTGGCTCAGGCCCAGGCTCTGGCGATTTCCTTTGCAGGCGAGGCCGACGGCGGCCCGGCAGAGCCCACCTCGTGCACGAGCTTCGCAGCAAAGTGCCCTGATTCGAACATGTTGCCTCCGAGCATGTGACCACGGCTGGTCCACGAAAGTGAGTCGCGGCGCCAGCCCAAACGGGCCGGCGCCGCATTCACATCGAGCTATGTCAGTGTCAGTCGCGACCGCTCGGCTGATCGGCGTCGCGGTGAGCGAAGTCGAACAGATCGAACAGGTCGTCGAGCGCTGGCGAGTTGCGCGGCACCCAAGGCTCCCGAACGTCTGCCACCGGGTTCGGCAGGTTGTCGCGGCTGCGATTCGTGATCGGACCGAGTCCCCAGTTGCGTTCCACGAACTTCAGGATCGAAACGTGATCCCCGTACTGATGCGACAGGTAGCCGCCTGAGGTGTACGGCGATACCGCGATGAGCGGGATGCGCGTGCCGTCTCCGAAGAAGTCGACCGGCTGGATGTAGCCCGAGTCGTAGTAGCCGCCGCCTTCATCGAAGGTGATGAAGATGGCCGTGTCCTGGAACAGCTCGGGGTGACTCTTGACCGCATCGACGATCTTCTTCGAGAAGCCTTCGAACAGATCGAGCTTGGATGACGCAGGGTGGCCGTCCAAGAGTCCGCTCGGCTTGACGATCGAGAAGGCGGGCAGCCAACCGTTCTTCAGGTCCGTGTAGAAGTCGTCCGTGTCCTTCAGGTGGCTGGTGCGCACGGCAGCGTTGGTCATGATCGACGAGGAATATTGGAACGGATTGCAGATGTTGCAGTACTCGTCGCCCGGCGCAAAACCGTCTGGATCTGCGACGTATTTGTTCCAATTCTCACCGTAGTAGCGCCAGGAAATCTGGTGCTCGAGCAGCTCGTCACCGATCGTGCGCGTGGAGCTCGGTGGGATGACGAACTCGCCAGTGTTGACCGTGCCGTCGCCGAAATAGCCCGGGTCGTAGTTGTTCAGTAGATAGTAGTGACCCTTCTCGCAGTTGGGTTTCACGTGCAGATCGTGCAGGTAGTCGAGCACGGGTCCTACGCCGGGCTGCGAGGCGTCCGAGCAATCACTGTACGTGCCGCCCGAGTAGCCGTCCTGCGCGTACCAATCGTTGGTGCCCGGTTGTGGGTTCGGGTTTTCGGTGTTCAGCACGGGCGGCGCGAGCGGGTTGCCCTTGCCGTCGCTGAACCAGTCCGCGTCACCGGTGCCCAAAGCCACGTGATTGGCGCCCGTTCCACCTTGAATCGATTGGTGGAAGTTGTCGCTCATCGCGTACTCGTCCGCGAGCGACTTGAAGTACGGCGCGTCGCCCTTCAGCACGTTGTAAAAGCCCATCGCCGCCGAGCCTTCGAACGTCGTCGCTTCGTTGAAGTTCGAAGGCCTCGTGGCGCCGTTTGCGCCGGCGCCAACGCTGGTCTCGACCCACGGGAACAGATCTTCCTTGCAGCCGGACGGATTCGCCCACGTCGCGTTGGCAATGCTGCAGTCGAGCTCTTGCCACATCTGATAGAAGCGATGCACTGGGCTAGCCGAGTAGTCGTCGTAACCGATCGAGGGCGTGAGCTGGAACGGACCCGGTGGCAGCGCGCTCGGATTCGCGAGCCGGGTGTCAGGGGCGCCGCTCTGCAAGCCGGTACCGCCCGTCGTCAGAAATTGCAGATAGTTCGCCGGCAGCGCGTTGCCTTCGTCTTGCTGAGCGTCCGTCAGCGTTTCGACGAAGGGCTGGGTCGGCCCACCTGCGAGCACGGTCGGCAAAGCGCCATACGGCGTCTTGTCGTTCGGGCTCAGCTCGTAGGAGCTCGTATCGACCGCACTTCGCTGCACGCCGAGCGAGAAGTTGGGGCCGGGCTCGCCGTTCTCTTTGATGATGCCTTTGGAGAGCATGTTGTCGATGCGTTGACCGCCCTTTGGCTTGTAGGTCGCGAAAACATGGTCAAAAGTGCGATTTTCTCCGACGATGACGATCACGTGCTTGATCGGCGAGCGAGTGTCGCGGTCGTGCTTTTCATTCCGAGCTTGCGCGGCGCTGACCGTAGGCGCGGGCGTGGTCAGTGACAGGGCCTCGCTCGTCTCGCTGGTCTGCTCTCCGGTGTCCGGCGACGACCCACAAG
The DNA here is from genome assembly GCA_035485095.1 of Polyangiaceae bacterium. Classification (GTDB taxonomy): domain Bacteria; phylum Myxococcota_A; class Polyangia; order Polyangiales; family Polyangiaceae; genus PMG-095. Next base: position 7,715 of record DATHOI010000386.1, read on the forward strand.
CCGAGGCGAGGATCGCCACGGAGCCCAATAGTCCTAACGATGTATAAATCCGCATGATGATTTGATCTCCCTTTCACGCGTCCTGAGAGCTCGCTCACGAGCGCACTTCATGCGCGCGAGTGAACGAGCAGCTCCTCAGTAGCGAAGGGATGTGTCTCCAGCGCGGCGCGCTAGAAAATATTCAGCGCTCTTCCATCAACGAGCTGAATGCGTTTCGGTGACTGCAGCCGAACGAAATTGCGCGTCGGTCAGCGTGTCTAGAAATGCCACGATCGCATCGATCTCGTTTTCGTCGAGCGCAGCAGGCTCACCTAGATGACGGTTGTACGGAGCTTGATCGACGTTGACGTACTGACGATATTTTTCCGGTACGTCGTCGAACGTCGTCGACCCGTACCAACGCTTCGGCGTGCTGGAACGTGAGGCATAAAAAGCCACGACCTCGCGCAAGGAAGAGAACACGCCGTTGTGCATGAAGCTCGTCCTGAGCGCGACATTTCGCAACGACGGCGTCCGGAATTTACCGCAAAACTCCGGTGCATCCGAGTGGTAGCGCGGGTTTTGGCGCTGGCACAGACCGAGATCGAAATGCGCGGCGTCGCGGTTCACGGCGAGCTCTCGATTGCGCGGCACGCCGGCCGATTCGTAACCGAAGTCACTGAACGGTGAGCGCTCGGGATTCGGAATCGTGTCGTTCAATTTGTGGCACGCCGCGCAGCCGCCCTTGGCTGAATCTTTGAAGAGCGACAGACCGCGCGCCTCGATGGCCGAAAGCTCGGCGCGGTGCTGAATGTAATCGTCGTACTTCGAGGAAAACGGCGACATCTCCGGGCTCATCAGATAGGCGGCGACCGCTTCACCCAAAGCCTGCACGACGCGGTCCGAATCAGTGAGGTCACCGAATTGCCGAGCGAACTCCGAAGCGTACTCGCCTTGCCTGATCTTGTCCGCGATGCCGTTCGGGCTCGAGTTATTCATCTCGTTTGGATTCAGCAGCGGCTGCTTCGACAGCTCGCTCAGTGAGTCGACGCGCCCGTCCCAGAAGAAGCCGCCGAACGCGTCAACGAGCGGTGCGTCCTCCTCCCAGTGCAGATGAAAGTGGCGCACGAACTTCAAATACAAGACCGAGGGCGTATTGCGTTGGGCGAAGTGGCCAGGCCGACTGCCCAGCGCGACACCAAGTGTCGAGCCGTGGTTACCCGCGAAGCCGTGCGCCGGGTCGTGACAGCTCGCGCAGCTCGTCCCCCTGGGCTCGGACAGTGCGCCGTCGAAGAAGATGCGTTTTCCGAGCGCAATTTTGGCTGAATCATCGACGAGCGCCTGGCTCGGCGCTGGCGCGGCCGCGCTGTCGCTAGCCGGCTTGGCCACGCGCGCGAGCGGTGCGCGCAGACCAACGCCACGCGCCTTGAAGCGCGCGGCGATCACGGTGACCCCCAAAGAAGCCGCGATCACGATGAGACACGCGAGTACCGTGCGCGAGCTTCCGCGCACCGAAGCAATCACCGACGGAGTCATGGCTTTCCCTCTTCGCTGACTGACGAGCCACGCTTGTAACGTGTGACGATGGCGTTCGAGCACTGTTAGCGAAAAAGAGCCGTGACTTGCGTGCACTGGGCGTGACGTTCACGTGGGGCCGGGCACGATCAAGTCACCAGACAATTTTGCCTCAAGGCAGCACGACGAAGGTCAGCACCAGTGTCAGCGTGCTCGCCAACACGACGACCGGCGCGAGCGCGAGCGCAAGCCAGAAGATCCGCCCCTCCGCTACGGCAGCTCCCTCGCGACGCGCGATCGCGAACACCAGCAGTGTCGCCAAAGAACCAAACGGCGTGACGATCGAACCGGCGTCGGCGCCGATCAGCGCCGCGAAGGCCGCGCCGCTGCCGGCATGGGCCGCGAGCAAGGCGCTCCGCGAAAGCAACGCGGCGGGCAGGTTGTTCACGGTGTTCGCGGCCAGGCTGGTGACGCCGGCAATGGCCAGCCAGCGCGACGTAAGGCTCGACTCGGAGTGCGTCAGCCAGCGCGAAAGAGCCTCGGTTACACCTAGATTCTCCAGCCCACGCACCGCGATGAACAGACCCACCACGAAGGGAAACACGCCCCACGAGAGCTCGCGGAGCGAGCTCGAGCGCACACGGCCGGTGCTCGAGCCAAACGCGAGCAGCGCGGCGCTCCCGATGAATGCGACCGTGTACGGCTCCACGCCCAGCAGCGGCGCCAAGAAATAGCCAAGCAACACGGCGCCGAGCACGATCACGCTGGCCCGGAAATAGCGCGCGTCCGGCACGACGGAGCTCGGCTCGGGCAGCGCGCGAAAGTCGAAGCGGTTCGGTAGCTCCCGACCCAAATAGCGACGCAGGAACGCGTACGTGACGAGCAGCGCGACGAGCTGCGGCGCCAGCATGCGCAACGCAAATAGCGCGAAGGTGAGCTTGAACGCCGAGGCAAACAGAATATTGGTCAAATTGCTGATCGGCAGTAGGAGTGAAGCAATATTGGCCACGAACGCGCACAAGGCCAGATAGGGCGCCGCTGGCAGGCGCAGGCGCTTCACCAGCGACAGCAGCACGGGCGTGAGCATCACTGCGGTCGTGTCGAGGGAGAGCACGACGGTCACCAGCGCCCCGAGCAGAAAGGCGTTGCGATACAGCGCTCGTCCGTCACCGGCCGCCACGCGCGCACACACGATCGCCGCCCAGTCGAAGAAACCGCTCTTTTCGACTAAGAGCGAGAGCAGCAGCAAGGCAAGCAGGAACAAGAGTGCGCTCTTTCCGGCCAGCACCACGGCGAGCGCCTGCTGCGGCGACACGAGGCGGAAGAGCAGCATCGTCACCGCGCCGAGCACGGTCCAGCAGGCTTCGTGATAGCGGCGCGGCCGCCAAACCACGAGCCCGAGCATGACCCCGAACACCAGCAACGTGACCACGACGCGCGGGCTACCGGTCAAGCGTTCATTCTTTCCCGAGCGCGCATGCTGATCGTCACTAACATGAAGAAGCCCAACGTTTTTTCCAAGGCCGGGCAGCCATACGCCGTGTCAGAAAAGCATCGGACGGATCCAGGGTTGATAACGCATGAAAAGGGAGCACAATAGGCCACATGATCCACGGCGCTCACGTCATCATCTACAGCAAAGACGCAGAGGCCGATCGCGCGTTCTTTCGTGATGTTTTGGGCTATCCATTCGCCGACGCCGGACACGGCTGGTTGATCTTCGCCTTGCCACCGGCTGAGGTCGCCGTACACCCGTCCGACAGCAACGGCACGCACGAGCTGTACTTGATGTGCGATGACGTCCACGCGCTCATTCAAACGATGACGTCGAAGGGCGTCGAGTGCTCGACGGTCGACGAACAGCGTTGGGGCTCCATCACGCGCCTCACGCTGCCTGGCGGCGGTAAAATCGGCGTCTACCAGCCGAAGCACGCTTCCCCGCTCCAAGCCGCGAAGAAGTGACGGCGCGCGCCGCGCGAGCGTCAGGCACGGCACGCGCCGCCGAAGGCTGAGTGCTCTCTGGCGCGCTGGGTGACCATCAACCAAAAGCATCGAGCACGATCCAGCCGAAAACGGACGACAGGCTGGCGAATTCCGACATTTGGCGCTGGACAGCGAGCCTCTCGACACGAAATCGATACGCCGCGTTTGCGTACCAGACACGCGAGCCTGGCAAATTGGCGACATGCTTGCACACGAATTTTCGGACAGCGAAGCGCCCACGAACCCCATCGGGCCTCGCCCGGTTGGTCTGCTGACGAGCGCTGGCGTGCGGCGCACGCACCTGATGCTGGTCGGCACACCGCGGCTCTCCGTGCGCGGTCAAGCGTGGCTTCGACGGCACACGGGCGCAGACTTCGACGGCACCACGTTGCAACGTCTGCTCACGCTCGAGCGACTGAACGTCGGTTAGCAGCGTTCGGCTGAGCGATACAGATCGACGATTCGACGAGCGGTCCGCCCAAGAGCCCGCGGCCGCGAGCGGAGCGTGCAAGCGCTCAGTACACGACGCTATTGCAATCACCCGCTTGGGGTACGCACTGCGGTGCAGACATGTTGTTCACGGCGGTACACATGTAGCCTTGCGGGCAGTGCGGGTTGCCCATGCCGCACGCGCGGCTACAGAAACGGTCGTCGCCGCGGCTGAGCGCAACGCAGGTCTCGCCCGCTTGGCAGTCGCTGTGCGAAGCGCACGGAGAGCACAGGTCGCCGTGCACGTCTCCATCGTCGTCCACGCCGAGCCCACCGGCGTCGGCCGCGGGTGCAGCGCGCACGATGGGGTCGGCAAAGTCGTCCCCACAGCCCATGGCAGAGCCGAACGCGAGCAGCGCGCAAGCAACGCCCAACATGCCGCGCGAGACCGGAGGAATGCGGTGCACCGCGGATAAGCATACTCGAAAGGGCCGCAAAATGCGCCTTTTGCCTGGGTCTTGAGCCGCGAACGCTCCGCTGTGACACTACCCTCTTCGAGGCCCACCATTTTGACCCGCGAGTCCTCCGCCGCCGATCTGCTGCGCTTGCCAAATTCTGGCGTAGCGCGGTTGTCGCTGCCGGAGTCGGACGAGGCGCTGGTCGCAGCCTTGCGCGACGGCCGCGCGGACGCGGCCGCGACACTCTTCGATCGCTATGCGGTGCACGTGCGGCGCGTGCTCGCTCGCGTGCTCGGGCCTGATCCCGATCTTCTGGATTTGGTACAAGACGTATTCGTCACTGCGCTCGAATCGATCGCCAAGCTCGACGAGCCGCGCGCGCTGCGTGCTTGGCTGACACAGATCGCCATCTTCAGCGCGCGCACTCGAATCCGCCGTCGCACGCGCTGGCGGTTTCTGCGTTTCGTACCGAGTGAAGAGCTCCCGGAGCTGGAGCTGGCAGCGGTGGACTATGAAGGCGGGGAGGCGCTGCAAGCCGTGTATCGCGCGCTGGCTCAGCTGGACGCAGACGACCGAATCGCTTTCGCGCTGCGCTTCATCGAGGGGATGGAGCTGAGTGACGTTGCCGGCGCGTGCCAGGTCTCGCTCGCCACGATCAAGCGCCGCCTGAGCCGCGCTCAATCGACCTTCCGTGAAGCGGCACGGCCAGAGCCGGCGCTCGCCGAATGGTTGGAGGGCGTCCCGTGAATGACCTAGCGCGCAAGCTCGAGGCGCTCGGTGATCACGTGCGGGCCGAGCAAGACGCGCAACTGGGCGCGGAGCATTCCCTCGGGTCGGTGAGGCAGCGCCTGCTCGGTCACGAGCGGCGTGCGCGGTTCAAGTGGTCGCTGACGCTCAAGCGTGGCTTGTTGGTCGCCGCCGCGGTCGGCGCGGTCGGTGCCGCGGTGCTCAGCGCGCGGTTGCTCCGTCCACCACCACTGGGAGTGAGCGCGAATGCACAAGCGGTCAACGTCGGCGACTGGATCCGCGTGCGCGACGCAGCGGTGGCCATGACCTTCTCCGACGGCACGGTCATCACGCTCGATCCAGGTTCGCGCGCTCGTTTGGAAGACGTGGACGCCGCTGGCGCGCGCTTGGCGATAGAGACCGGCCACGCCGACGTGAAAGTCGTGCCGGGCCGCGACGGGCGTTGGCACCTCAGTCTCGGCCCGTTCGGAGTAGATGTCACTGGCACTCAGTTCGACATCAATTGGAATCCGGAAGCCGAAGAGCTCTCACTGACGATGCGTGAGGGCAAAGTCATGGTTTCGGGCTGTGTGCTCGGGGACGGGCGGCCGCTCTTGGCGGGTGAAAAGCTGATCGCGTCCTGTCGCGACCGACGCTTCGAGGTGCAGCGCGCGAAGCCGACAGTGGCGGAAAACGCGCCCCCGCCCGTGGTCGCGGACACCGACTCGCCCGCCGAAGAGGGAGCCGCAGCGGCGCTCGCGGCGCGCGCAGAGGCTAGCGGCGGGCCGCTTTCGCGCCCGGACGCGCCGCGGTCCGCAGCGCTCGAGTTGCCTCAACAGGCTATCGACTCGTGGCAAACGCTGGCGCGTGCCGGCAAATACAAGGCGGCCCTCGGTGTCGCCAACAATGCGGGCTTCGATGCCGAGCTCGCGCGTTCGAGCGCGGAGGACTTGTCCTTGCTCGGCGACGTGGCGCGTTTCGCCGGTAGTGTGGACGCCTCGATAAAAGCGTACCAGACGCTGCGGCGACGCTTTCCGCACACGCCCTTGGCAGCCAATGCCGCATTCGCGATCGGGCGCATCGAATTCGATCAACGAGGCGCATTCTCCGAGGCAGAACGCTGGTTTGCAAACTACCTTGCCGAACAACCGCGCGGCGCCCTGGCGCGTGAAGCACTCGGTCGACGCATGGAAGCGTTGAACCGCTCCGGCAATCAAGAGGCCGCTCGCGACGTCGCATTGAGCTACCAAAAGAGTTATCCGCGCGGACCACATATTCGCCTCGCCGAAAGCCTGCTCGAGCCTCACTAGGACGTGCGACGCCTCATTCTGGGGCGGCGCCTACAACGGACAGCCGCGCCTCACTCCGCTCGATACGATGTCGAGATTCTCTCCTGCTGTTGCACGCGACGGCGACTGATAGTCTTCTAGGTCGGTGCGGAGCCTCGCGGTACTCTCAGGGCTGTTGTGCGGCGCTGGGCTGCTCGTCTCAGCGCGGGTCCAGGCGCAAACCGCTGACCCGAGCCCGGTCCAAAACATGGACGGCACGCCGATCAGCCCAGGCTACACCGTCGCGGTCGTCGCGAATCCGGATCGCCAAGCGCTCGTCGCGCGCTTACAAGCCGAGCTTTCGGATCTCGGCTTTCACGTCGTCGAAGCCGCCCCGGAGCTCGACGCGGGCGCGCTCGATGCACTCACGGATGGCACTCACGTCTTGGCGGTGGTTCGCATCGACGAAACGAACCCGGCGATCGAATTTCGAATTCGCGCATCAGAAGGTGCACCGCTGATGCGCGAGCGCGTGCCGCTTCGGCCGAAACGCGCCGATGTCTCCGCCGTCGCGGCCGTGGAGTTGCTGCGCGCGCGCTTGATCAAGCTCGGCATTTTGCTCGCGCCCGAGCCACCGCCTGCGCCGTTGCCACCGCCAGCACCACCGCCACCGCGGCCGAGCTTTGCCAGCGTGACCGCCGACATCGATGTGGGCGCCGAGTACAGCGCAGGCGGGCTCGGTGTGAGCCCGATCATGGTGCTTGGCGTGCGCGCCCACCCGAAGCGCTGGCTCGCCGTTGGAGCGTTCGGCGCGTTCGAACCACAAGCCTCGCGGTTCAGCTCGAATGAGGGGGATGTTCATGCGCGCGCTTCGTTGCTCGGCGTCGTCACCGACTTCGGATTCGGCACGGATCGCACGCGCTTCGAGCTCGGTGGCGGAATTGCGCTCAGCATGCTCTCGTTGTTGGGCGAAGCAGACTCTCCCTACGCAGGTCGTGAAACCCACTCCTTCGGCGCGGCGCCCGTGCTGCGCTCGAACCTGGACTTTCGACTGGCCGGCTCGCTGAGTTTGCACTTGGGCGCCCTGAGTGGCATCTCGAGCCCGCGCGTGGCGGTCCGCTTCGCGGATCGCACGGTCGCGCACTGGGGGCGCCCCTTCGCGCTCGCGGTGATTGGCATCGAGGTCGGCCTCTGGTGAGCCGCGCTCGGCACTCGTTCGACTGGCGTGGCAGGCGCGCACGAACTCGCGAGTCACGCGCATTCCCGTCATCGAGCGCACGCAGCGCCCTCCTGGCGCCGCCCCGTTCCACTTCAAATCTGAAGTTTAGACTTCAACATCAGATTCTGCTGCGCGGCCGCTCTCACCGGGTCCGAGCGGTGCGGCGCCGAAATCTTGTTGATGGTCACGCGCCACGGCGCGCCGCGCCACTGCCTTCGGCGTCGCGGACCACGCTCAGCCCACGCGCTCTTCGATGCGAAGCGCGCGCGTTTGGGCCTCGAGCGCCAGCTCAATCGCCAAGAATGTGTGCGCTTGAGTCATCGCGCGCTCCGTGCGCTCCAAGCAGTCCAAGATCAATTCTCCAAAAAAAGGAAAGCCGACCTTGCCGCGCACCGGGAGGTGAAGCTCCCCGTCTCGGTTCACCAAGTACACGTGATCCCCTTCTGGATCGCGGGCAACGTCCAGGTATTTGCGCAGCTCGATGGTGCCCTCCGTGCCGGTGATGAACGTCCTGCCGTCACCCCACGTGCTGAGGCCGTCGGGCGTGTACCAATCGACCCGCATGAAGTGCGTCGCGCCATTGTCGGCTACGAACGTGGCGTCCCCATAGTCCTCGAAGCCCGGGTGCTCGGCGCGATAGTTAGCCACCTTGCTGTGCAAGAGCCGCGCGCTCTTGGCACCCGACCAATACAAGAACTGCTCGATTTGATGGCTGCCGATGTCGCAGAGGATGCCGCCGGAGCGACGCTTGTCCCAAAACCAGTCGGGCCGATTCGCTCCGTTCATGCGGTGTGGACCAAAACCAATCACCGACAACACCCGACCGATGGCGCCGTCTTGCACCAGGCGTCCGGCGTGCACGGCCGCTTCCACGTGCAGGCGCTCCGAGTAGTAGACAGCGTATTTTTTGCCTGTTTCTTGCACCTTCGCGCGAGCCGCGGCCAGTTGCTCCAGGGAGGTGAAGGGCGGCTTGTCAGTGAAGTAGTCTTTGCCGTGATCCATGCTGCGAAGACCGAGCGGGCCGCGGTCGCACGGAATCGACGCGCTGGCGATGAGCTGCACGCCCGGGTCGTTCAACACCGCTTCTTCGGAGCTGGCCACGCGGACGCCGGGATACGCCTTGACGAACGCCGCAACCTTGCTCGGATCCGGATCGTAGACGAGCCTGAGCTCCGCGCCCGCCTCGCGCAGGCCGTTGCACATGCCGTAGATGTGCCCGTGATCGAGGCCAACCGCAGCGAAGCGAAACTCACCCTCGGCACAGACCTTGTTGGGAGCACCCGTCGGGGCGTAGCTCATGCCGTCCGTTTTTTGCATCTCGCTGCCCAAGCCTAGCCGAGATCCCGAACGCGCTGAACCCAGTTTGGGCTCGCGCGAGCCGCCCCGAGCGGCGCCGCCTTCAGCCGGCGGCCAATAGCTGGAGCGGGTTCGGCTTCTTCGGCTGTGAGTTGATCAGCTGCGCGAGCTCGCCCTTGCACGAGCCGCAGCCGGTTCCGGCCTTCGTCGCGTCGCACAGCGCGGGCATCGAGTCAGCACCCGCGGCGATCGCTTCACGCAGCGCGCCTTCACTCACCTTGTGGCAATTGCACACGATGCGCGCGCCCGACGGCGCAGATTCGCGCAACTGACACAAGAGCTCGAGCGGATCTTCCGGGATCTTGTCACCGCGGTCGAACAGTTGCACGAGCGTCGCCTTCGCGGCCGTATTGCCGACCAGCATGGCGCCCACGAGGCGCTCGTCGCGAATGATCAGCTTGCGATAGGCGTCTCGCCGTTCTTCGACGATCTGCACGACTTGGTCCGTCTCGAGCTCGGGCTCGAGCGTGCCCATGGCGGCCACGTCCACCCCGGCCACCTTGAGCCGCGTGTACAACTTCGAGCCGCGGTAGCGATCTTGAGGATTCGTGCCGGACAGGACGTCCGCCAACACCGCAGCTTGCTCCCAGACCGGCGCGACGATGCCGTACGTCTTGCCGCGATGCTCGGCGCACTCACCGAAGGCGTACACACCCGGCACCTCGGTCGCGAGCGTGTCGTTCACCAAAATACCCTTATTTACGGGCAAACCAGAGGCACGCGCCGCGTCCACTCGGGGCCGGACACCGCACGCCAACACGACCAGATCCGCGGGCAAGCTGGTGCCGTCGTCGAGCACCACGCCGCCCACGCGTTCTTCGCCGTACACCGCCTCGACCGTGCGACCCAAACGCGCGAAAATGCCGGAGCGCTCGATCTGTCGAGCCAGCATCTCGCCACCGATCTCGTCGAGCTGCGCGTTCATCAGGATCTTCGCGCTTTGCACGACCGTCACGTGCAGACCGAGATCGCTCAGCACTTTTGCGGATTCGAGCCCGAGCAATCCGCCGCCCAGCACCACTGCGCTGTCACCGGGGCGTACATACTCTCGCATGCGAATGCAGTCACCAATCGTGCGGTACACGAAGACGCCGGGCCGGAGCTCGCCGTCTTCTCCGAGCATGCCTTCGAGCGGTGGCACGAGCGGTTGGCTACCCGTCGCCAACACCGCGATGTCGTAGCGGCGGCTTTGACCGTCCGCGGTCTCCACGACCTTGCGCCGTGTGTCCAGGCGCTTGACCTGGGTGCTGGAAGTGAGACGAATACCGTGCGCGTCGTACCACTCGGGCGTCTTCGTGACGATCGAGTCGGGGGCCTCACCTGCCAGCACTTTGCCCAGCAAAATGCGGTTGTAGGCGCCGCCGCGTTCCTCACCAAAGACCGTGATTTCATAGCGGCTCTGCGCGTCACGGCGCACGAGCTCATCGAGCAGGCGACAGGTGCCCATGCCGTTGCCGATGATCACTAGTTGTCGTTTGCGAGTGTTCAAAAGGCGGCTCGTGAGGGTCAAGGGGTTCGCGCGCCGAGCGCAACTTGAATGCGGCCTGCATACACGCGAATCGGATACACGCGCAGGCGCACGCTCGAGTCGTCCAGGCACTCGCCCGTTTCGAGGCTGAAGCTCTGCTTGTAGATCGGTGAAGCGATCTTGGGCACTCCGCCGCGATCACCCACGATGCCGCGCGCGATCACGAAGGCGTTGCTGAACGGGTCGAAGTTGGAGAGCGCCGCGAGCCTGCCCTCATACGTACGAACGATTGCGATTTGCTCGCCCTGGATGAGCGCCGCCGCACCGGTCCCCGGCAAGACGTGGTCGATCGGACAGACATCCTGCCAATCCAACTCAGGCGCGGGTCGTTCGTAGTTAGTCACGCTTTGCATGCTCATCTTGCACTTCCAGCTTCACGCGGACCAGACCGGCAGACGAATCTTCTTCGCCTCGACCAGCGCGCGTTTCTCGGTCCAAGACGCCGGCCGGTGCTGCTCGCGCTCGCGCACGAACACGACGCTCGGGTCGGGCGTATCCGAGTTCACGAACGCCCGAAAGCCACGCAATTTCTGGGGATTTTCCAGCGTTGTCTTCCACTCGCAGCGGTACGTGCCGACGATGCGCGCCATATCCGCTTCGAGCTCCGCACAAATGCCGAGCTTGTCCTCGATGACCACGCCCTTCAAGTACTCGATGCCACCCTCGAGATTGTTCAACCACGAGGCAGTGCGCTGCAGGCGATCCGCCGTCCGCACGTAGAACATCAAGAAGCGATCGAGGTACCGGACGAGCGTCGGCTCGTCGATGTCCGTGGCGAGCAGCACGGCGTGTTGCGGCTTCATGCCGCCATTGCCGCAAACGTACAGGTTGTAGCCCTTTTCCGTCGCTATTATGCCAAAATCCTTGCTTTGAGCTTCGGCACATTCGCGTGCGCAACCCGACACGCCGCCCTTCAGCTTGTGCGGCGCGCGGAGACCCTTGTAGCGGTTCTCGATGCGCACTGCTGCTCCCACGGAATCCTGCACGCCATACCGACACCAGGTGCTGCCGACACAGGATTTTACGGTGCGGAGGGCTTTGCCGTAGGCGTGGCCCGACTCGAAGCCCGCCGCGACGAGCTCCCTCCAGATCCCGGGCAGCTGATCGAGGCGCGCTCCGAACATGTCGATGCGCTGGCCACCGGTGACTTTGGTGTAAAGGCCGTATTTCTTGGCCACGAGCCCGAGCGTAATTAGCTGATCCGGGGTCACTTCACCGCCTGCCAAGCGAGGCACGATCGAGTACGTGCCGTCTCGCTGAATGTTCGCGAGGTAGCGATCATTGGTATCTTGCAGACCGACGTGCTCACGCCGCAGCACGTACTCGTTCCAAGTGGAGGCCAGGATGGACGCCACCGCGGGCTTGCACACCTCACACCCCTGACCGGTGCCGTGCCGCTCGATCAGCTCGTCGAACGAATGCAACTCGTGGATACGCACCAGGTGAGCGAGCTCTTGACGGCTGTGCGGGAAGTGCTCGCACAAATGATTGTTCACGGCGACGCCCGCACGCTTCAGTTCGTGCTTGAGGAGCTGGTCCACGAGCGACACGCACGACCCACAACCGGTGCCGGCCTTGGTGCACGATTTCACGCCGGAAATCGCCGTGATCTTCTGGTCGCGGATGGCGCCGCAGATGCTCTGCTTGTCCACGTTGTGGCACGAGCAGATGATCGCAAGATCGGGCAATGCGTCCACACCAAAGCCCGATTTACCGCCCTCGCGCGGCGGGAGCACCAGATCTTCGGGGTGCTCCGGCAGCGTCATGCCGGTCTGCACGTGCGCCAGCAGTTGGCTGTACGCCGAAGCGTCTCCGACCAGCACGCCACCCAGCAGCTGTTGTTTATCGGCCGAGACGACGAGCTTCTTGTACAACGAGGACGCGCCGTCGAAGATGCTGATCACGCGCGAGCCCGGCGTGACAGCGAAGGCATCACCGAAGCTCCCGACGTCGACTCCAAGCAGCTTCAACTTGGTGCTCATGTCGAAGCCTTGAAACGCGACCGCATCCCCCGCGAGCGTCGCCGCCGCAACGTCTGCCATGCGGTAGCCGGGTGCGACCAAGCCGTACGTCTTGCCCTCGAATACGGCGCACTCACCAATCGCGAAAATATGCGGGTCGCTCGTGCGGCACGCGCCGTCGATGGCCACGCCACCGCGCTCGCCCAGCGCGAGCCCCGACGCGCGGGCAAGCTCGTCCCGAGGGCGAATACCCGCGGAAAACACCACCATTTCGACGGGGAGCTCAGACCCGTCCGCGAAGCGCAGCGCCGATACGCGGCCGTCGTCTCCGGCCAGGATTTCGCGCGTGCTGGTGCCGAGGTGCACACGCACACCGAGCTCTTCGATTCGCGCGCGCAGCACGCCAGCTCCCACGTCATCGACCTGCAGCGGCATGAGTCGCGACGCGAATTCGATCACATGCGTCTCGAGCCCGAGGGACAGGAGGGCCTTCGCTGCTTCCAAGCCAAGCAGCCCGCCACCGATCACCGCGGCGCGCTTCGCGCTGCCGGACGCGTCGCGAATCGCCTCCAGATCGTCGATGGTGCGATACACGAAGCAGCCCGGCTGGTCCTTACCCGGGATGGGCGGCACGAACGGGTACGACCCGGTGGCAAGTACCAGCTCGTCATACGCAAGCTCGCCGCCTGACGCGAACCGAACGCGCTGCGCCGCGCGATCGAGCGCCGTGATGGCCTCGCCGCGCACGATGTCGAGGCCGAAGCCCTCGTATTGGCCGTCGCTGACCAACGACAAATCCGCGTCTGTCTTGCCTTCGAACCACTTCGACAGGTTCACTCGGTCATAAGCCAGACGCGTCTCCTCGGAGACGACGGTCGTCGCAAATTGCCGCAAAATACCGCGTTCTGCGGCCGCCTCGATGAAGCGGTGCCCCACCATCCCGTTGCCGACGACGACCAAACGCGGACGTGGCTCGATGCTCTCGAAGATACTCTTGGTCAAGACGGATTTCCTTGCGACGCTGGGACAGTCGAATCAGGCCTGCACGCCGGCTAGGCTCGGCATACGCGAAGTGAGAAACGACCGACGCAGGTAACACCACCAGGTCGTGCCCACGCAGGTCAGGTAGAACGCGATGAACCAAGAGACCGCCAGCGTTGCGCCACCGGTTGCTTTGATCGACGCGCCGAACGCGCGCGGAATGAAGTAGCCGCCCAGCGCGCCAATCGCCGCCACCACACCGATCACCGCGGCGGTCTCGCGACGCGCAACGAGCATCGCCTCGGCGAGCGCGCGCTCACCCTCCCCCTGGACACGCTTGGCGTGAAAGGATCGGAAGATCACCGGGATCATCCGGAAGGTCGCGCCATTGCCGACACCGGTCGTGACGAACAACACCAGGAATGCCAAGAGAAACAGCCCGAATGCCTTGACCTCGAGCGAATAGAGCAAAGCCATCGTCGCGAGTGTCATGGCAACGAAGTTCCAGAACGTGACCTTCGCGCCACCGATGCGATCCGCCAATTTACCCCCCAGCGGCCTGGCAATCGACCCGACCAGCGCGCCCAAGAACGCCAGATTGGCCGTCACTTCCGGAAATTGCGTCTTCATGAGCAGCGGGAAAGCAGCCGAAAAACCCACGAAGGAACCGAACGTGCCGATGTACAGCCAGGCCATGATCCAAGTGTGGCGACGCTGCGCAACGACCAATTGATCCTTGAAATTCGAGCGCGCCGACGTGAGGTTGTTCATGAACGCGAACGCGCCCGCGACGGCCAGCACGATCAACGGTAACCAGAGCAACCCCGCGTTCTCGAGGTGCAACTTTTTGCCGGCGCTGGTGGGCAAGAGCGAGTAACCCACGACGATAGGGACGAGTAGTTGCACCGTGCTCACCCCGATGTTGCCACCCGCGGCGTTCAACCCGAGCGCAAAGCCCTTCTCCTTGTCAGGGAAGAAGAAGGAGATGTTGGCCATGCTCGAGGAGAAATTGCCGCCACCAAAGCCTGCGGTTGCAGCCGCAGTCGCCATCAACCAAAACGGCGTATCCGGCCGATTCACGAAGTAGATCAAGGACAGTGTCGGGATGAAGAGCAAGAGCGCGCTGACCATCGTCCAATTGCGCCCGCCGAATTTCGGGACTGCGAACGTGTACGGAAAGCGCATCAGCGCGCCCACGAGTCCGGGAATGGCCACGAGCTGAAAGAGCTGGTCGGTCGTGTAGTGAAAGCCGACTTGCTTCAGCCGCGCGGCCACCACGCTCCAGATGAGCCAGACCGAAAAGCCGATATTTTCCGCCAAAATCGACCAAGTGAGGTTTCGCCAGGCCACCTTCTTGCCGGTGCTCGCCCAGAACACTGGGTCATCCGGGCTCCACTCCGATATCCACGATTTCGATGCCTTGATCATACGCGAGCTCCTGTGAGTTTCTCAGTCTGAGATGACGGAACGCGAGCACAGCCTCCGCCGCAGCGTGCCGTAACGCGGACAAAAATTTCAGAATTCGATTGAACCGTTAGTGACGAAGAGCGTCGCTGGCCGAGCGTCGCTCAGCGCCTTCTTTCATGTCGAGGTATCTCATCAGCGCCATCACGAGCGGGCCCATCTTCGGGTGTTCGGGCATCACGTGCGGGCGCACACCGTGAACTTCGATGATCGCGCGGCAAGTCGGACCGACCGCTGCGACGATCACGTCGTTCCGCAACGCGTCGACCAGCTCGCGACCCAGATCCAGGCGCTCGGCGATTTGATACAAGTGCCGAAACTGGATTTGGCAGGTCACCGCCAGCGCATCGATGTCGCGCGCGACGATGCGCCGCACCAGCGCTTCGATGGCTGTGCAGTCGGATGGGAGTTGCCATTGGTATAGCCAAAATTCCGTCAAATTTGCGCGCCGGGCGAGCAGCGTCTCGGACAGCGTCTCGCTGCGTTCACCATAGTTGAAGAGCAGCACACCGCGCCCGCTCAGCTCCAACTCGCTGAACGCGTCGATCAACTCCGCGGCGGTGAATGGTTCGCGTGCGCTCAGCGTGGGCGGTACGCCAAAGCCACGCAGCGCGGCAGTCGGCTTCGGACCGCGACAGACCGTCGTCGCGACGCGCAATGACGCGACGAGCTCGGCGTGCCGCCCCAATTCCTGCGCGAGCTCGAACAACAACGAGACCGCAACGCCGGTCATGAAGATCACGACCTCGTGCTGACCTGCTGCGAGCTCGTCCAGCAAACCGCGAATCGCCTCCGCTTGGACGTGGGGGGCTTCTTGCACAGCCGGCACGCACAGCGGGGCGCCGCCATGCTTCTCCACCAAGCGCGACAGCTCACTCTTCATTCGCGACTCGAGCAGCGCCACTACCGGGCGGCTTCTGCCCGGGCTCTTCACTCGTAGTGGCGCTGTCGTCATCTCTCTCCCCTTCAGCAACCTCCGTGCCACGAGCGCCGAAAGTGAGGAATTTTGCGGCTTTCAAGGTCGCGAAACCTCACGGAAATCGGCCATTGCCTAGATGTCCGACAAAATTGTCGGAAAGGGCTGCCGCGACCGACAATCTTGTCGGTCACGCCTGATGTTTTGGCTGCGTTTCAAGCTGATCCGGCGCGCGGAGTTTGTCCTAGCTCCCGCGCAGTAACCGAGCGCCAATGCGGCTCGCAGCGTGAACGAGACCCGACAAATTTGTCGGACTGCTCAGCGTCGGAAGCGGTCGAGGGCGATGCCGAGCTTTCGGATCTTGTAACGCATGACGCGCTCGGTGGTGCCGAGCGCGCGCGCCGCCGCGACCGTACTGCCGCCCTCCGCTTCCAGCGCTTCTTCGATCAGCTGCCGTTCGAGACGCTCCACCGCCTCGAGTAGAGTCAGCTTTTCCTTTCCGGCGGCCAAAGCTCGCAGCGCCTCCGGCAGGTCCGACTCTTGAATCACCGAGCCCTTGCAAACGACGACCGCGCGCTCAATCACGTTCTCGAGCTCCCGAACGTTGCCCGGGAACTGTTGACGGCACAGCACGTCCATCGCCGCATTCGAGATGCGTCCGATCTTGCGCTGGTGCTCGGCCGTGAATTTCCGCATGAAATACTCGGCGAGCGCCGGAATGTCCGCCGGTCGATCGCGCAGCGACGGCAACGTGATGGTGAAGATATTGATCCGGTAATACAGATCTTCGCGAAACGCGCCGCTGGCCACGGCGCGCTCGATGTCGACGTTAGTGGCGGCCACGATACGCACGTCCGGGCGCAGAGTCTCGGTGCCCCCTAGCCGCTCGAACTCTCGAAACTGCAGCACCCGCAGCAGCTTGGCCTGCGTGGTCAAGGGTAGCTCGCCGATTTCGTCGAGGAATAGCGTGCCACCTTGGGCGAGCTCGAAACGCCCTTTTTTCCGGGCGTGCGCGCCGGTGAACGCACCGCGCTCATGGCCGAACAGCTCGGACTCGAAGAGTGATTCCGGGAGCGCCGCGCAGTTGACCTTGATGAAGGGCTGATTCGCGCGCTGTGAGTTTTGGTGGATGGCGCGAGCGACGAGCTCCTTGCCGGTCCCTGATTCACCGCGCAGCAAGGCGGTCGCGTTGGTGCGCGCCACCTGGCTCACTTGTTCGTAGATCTGCCGCATGACCGCGCTTTCGCCGATCATGTTGGCGTATTCGAACTGTGTGGCAGCGGCGTTCGCCCCGTGCTCCGCGGCCGCAGCGGCGTCTAGCGCGGTTTCGTGCTCGACGCGCATGGCCTTGCCGATCAGGCCGGCAACAACGTCGAGCACGCCGAGCCGTTCACTGAAACCGCCCGGATCGCGGTGACGGAAGTAGGCGCACAAGGCGCCGAGGCAGCGCCCGCGGCCAGTGACCGGCACCGCAACCAGATTCCACCCCGGATCGGACCAGCGAGTGAGATCGGATATCTCGGACAGCGCCATCGGGTCATGACGAAGCACGGGCACGACCACCGGCTGGCCCGTGGCCGCGACGCGCCCGGCGGCGCCCGCGGAGTAACGCGCGTGGAAGGCGTCCGGATCCAAGCCGTGCGAGGCGCTGACCGTGACCGCGCGGGTTTCGCCGTCGGCAGAATAAACGACCGAACGTCCTGCTCCCAAGCGCCGCTCGAGCACTCGCAACGCTGCGCCGAGCCTTGCCTCGAGCGCTCCGGACGCCGCGAGCTCACGCCCCACCTCAGCGACGGCGATCAGTACCTCAGGAGACGGACCTCTGGGCGGGGCGCTGACGCGACGGTCGCCGGCAACGGCGAGTTGGCTTTTCATCGGCAGTTTGAGCATGACATGCGGTCCTGCTCCGGAGTGTTTCCGAATTGTAACGAATTTCAGCACCGGCTCTGAGCGAGCCTGGCAGACGAACAGAGCCCGCGAGTGCGGCAGCCTCCACGCGCGTTACTTCGCGCTCGCCGCACTCTTCGCGCTGTCCGCCGGCTCGGGCGTCGAAACCTCGGAACCCGGGTTCTGGTCTCCGTGACGGATGTTTTGGGCCTTCTCGTGCGTGCTCGTTTGAGTGTCGGCGTCACTCGGAGGGTGTGACTCCGAGCTGGACTTATCGCCCGCGGCGCCAGCGCCGGAGGGAGTCTTCTTGGCATCGACCGGCTGAATCGCGTCGCCGTCCTCCAGCTCGACT
The DNA here is from genome assembly GCA_035485095.1 of Polyangiaceae bacterium. Classification (GTDB taxonomy): domain Bacteria; phylum Myxococcota_A; class Polyangia; order Polyangiales; family Polyangiaceae; genus PMG-095. Next base: position 25,737 of record DATHOI010000386.1, read on the forward strand.
GGGACGTTGATCCCGATCTGGTCGCCCGGATTCACGCCTCGCAAAATCCGCACATTCTTGCCGTCTGTCGTGCCCAGCTCGACTTCCGAAAAGTGCACGCGCTTGTCTTTCACGATGGCGACCAGCGTTTTACCATCGCGAATCGCCAAAGCTTCGTTCGGTACGTACGGTGAGCTCCCGGAGTGGATCTGCAAGCGAGCGTGCACCGTCGTGCCCGGGAGCACGCCCCAAGTCCGGTTATCGATCACGACTTCACACTGCATACGCCGCGTTCGTTGATCCAACGCGGCGGCGCAACGGGTGATGTCTGCGTGGATCTGTTTCTCTGGCAGCTCGTCCTGCCACAGCACGACGTGATCGCCGCCTTTGACGAACGGTGCCGCGTCTTGCCCGACGTACACGAAGATGCGCAATTTGTCGACGCGAGCCACATCGACGATCGGCTGAGCGCTGACTGTCGCGCCCGTGGCGGCAGGCAGCAGCGCGCCGGGGTCTACGTAGCGCGCGGTGACCACTCCCTCGAACGGCGCGCGCACGGATTCATACCCACTCACGTAGTTCAGCCGTCGGAGGGTTGCTTGCGCCATGCGCTCGTCGTTCTCCGCGCTCTCCTTGTCGGCCTCGGAGATGATCCCGGGGGTGACGAGGCGCCGCGCGCGTTCAGCATTGATGTGCTTGATGATCGCGTCAGAGCGCGCCGAAATGACGTCCTCGTCGTTCTCTGGAGATTGAATGACGCCAAGGACTTGCCCTTCGGCGACATGGTCTCCACGCTCCACGCGGATCGACTGCAAATAGCCGGATATTTTTGCGTACAGCGTGATTTGCTCATAACCGTGCACGTCGCCAGGCAGGGTCAGGTCACGGTCACGGACCGAAGCCTGAACCTCGAGCACCGCTAACTTCGGACCCAGTTTTTCGGTGGCTTCACGCTGTTTTCGATCTTTGGCCTCGGCGCGCCGTGAGAAAAACCAGGCGAGCACGAGCACGACCGCCGCGACCGAGACCAAGGCACTCGTGACCACGTACAGGATGCGCTTGGCTCGTGGGGATGGCTTGGGGAGCTCGTGCTTCCCAGGCTCGGCGCCGGGGTTTTCTTTCGGTTGCTCGGCTTCGGTCATGCTGTTGCCTCTTTCGGTTGCGACGCGCCTGCCGCGTGCGCCCGTTCGCCTTTTTGATCGGCCTCCGCGATATCCCGGTCACGCCGACCCTTGTCAGGCTGCTTCTTACGCAACACCGCATACGCGCAAGGCACCACGAACAGGGTTACGAAAGTCGCACACAGCAGGCCACCGATCACGGCGCGACCGAGCGGCGCATTCTGTTCTCCGCCCTCCCCCAGACCCAACGCCATGGGCAACATGCCGATGACCATGGCCAGCGCGGTCATCAGCACCGGTCGCAGACGCACGCGGCCAGCAGCAAAAGCAGCCTGCTCGGGCGTCACCTCCTCGTGTTCCATGCGCCGGTCATTGGCGAAATTGACCAGCAGAATGCTGTTCGATACCGCGATCCCAACGGCCATGATCGCCCCCATCAGCGACTCGACGTTGAGCGTGGTGCGCGTGGCGGTCAGCATCCACAGAATGCCGCTCATCGCACCGGGTACGGCGATCATGATGATCAGCGGATCGAGCCAAGATTGAAACAGCACGACCATCAGCAAGTACACGAGCGAAATCGCGATCAGGAGTCCGAGCCCGAGGCTCTTGAACGAGCTATACATGGTCTCACTTTGGCCACGCAGGTGAACGCTCACGCCCTTCGGCAGCCGTTTGATTGCGTCGATGGCACTCTGAATGTTGCGCGCCACGGAGCCTAAATCGCGGCCTTCCACGTTGCACTGCACGTCCAGCACCGGCTGCACCGTGTAGTGATTGATCACCCCGCGATCGACGGTCGGGCGCGCCGTCGAGATGCCGCCCAAGTAAGGCGAGCTCGCGTTGTCGATGCGCACCGGTTGCGGCGCAGCCGGCGCGATATCGCTAGTCGACATGTCGTTCAACGACGGATCCGCGAGTGGATTCGCCGCGCTCGGCGTCACCGGTGTGCCCATCACCTCGGCCAGATCGGTGATGCGCGAGAGCGGCGTCTCTACGACCACCGAATAGTTCACGTTGTTGCTCGGATTCACCCAAAAGCTCGGCGAGACGAGCGAGCTCGAGCCGAGTGAGGTGAGCAAGCTGCTGGCGACGTCTCGCTCACTGAGGCCGAGCTCGGCCGCGCGCTCGCGATCTACGTCCACGAGCAATGAAGGGTGATTTAGCACCTGGGCGATGCGCACGTCCTCGGCGCCCGGGATCCGACTGATGGCGCTCCGCAGTTTGCGTGCAATGCCGAGCGCGGCTTCGGCATTCGTGCCTTCGATTTGCACGTCGACCGGCGCAGACTCGCCGAAGTTCAGCACTTGACTGACGATGTCGGCCGCCTGGAAATAACCGAACGAGCTCGGAAATTCCTGGCGCAATGCGTCGCGGATCCGAGCTTGGTAGATGCGTGTCGCCGTGTGGCTCTTGGTCAACGCCACTAGGATCTCGGCGTCCGCGTCGTTGACGTTGTCCGTCGGAACGAAGCCCAAATTGTACGAGATGGGCACGCCGATGTTGTCGTTCAGCGTCTCCAGCTCCTTTTCTGGGATCACTTCGCGAATGCGGTGCTCGACCTTGTCGACCAAGCGCTCGGTTTCCTCGAGCCGCGTGCCCGATGGTGCACGGAAGTGCAAGCGCATGATGCCGGCGTCCACACTGGGGAAAAAATCCAAGCCGACCACCAGCACGAGCAAACTGCTTACGACCACGAACGCGCCCGCCATGGCGAGCACGAACTTTCGGTGTGTCAGCACGACAGCGAGCGCTCCAGCGTAGGCGTGCTCGAGCCGCTCGAACTGTTTGCGACGGAAGCGATCGATTTTCTCGAACCGTGAGGACTTTTCGGGTTCCTTTTCTGGCGCTGCGTTGGCCTGTGCCTGCGATTGCTCGTCTGCGTGCGCTTTTCCGCCCTGCGACGGTTGGGCATCCTGTGCCGGCCCCGGCTCGACTCGGTCTTTACCCAAAATCAGGTGAGACAACGTGGGGACCAACGTGCGCGAGAGCAGGTACGACGCCAGCATCGAGAACACCACCGCGAGCGCGAGCGGGATAAACAAATATTTGGCGGCGCCCACCAAAAACACCACGGGGAAAAAGACGATGCAGATGGTGAGCGTGGCGGCCAACGCCGGCGTCGCAATTTGCCGAGCACCGTCCAAAATCGCGACCGTCAGCTCTTTACCCTGCGAGCGGTTGCGGTTGATGTTCTCGATCTCCACGATCGCGTCGTCGACCAGCATGCCAATCGCCAATGCCATACCACCGAGCGTCATCAGATTGAGTGTTTGCCCGCTCAGCTTTAGGCCGATAACGCCGACCAAAATGGCGAGCGGAATCGACAAACACACGATCACGGTACTACGCCAACTACCCACGAAGGCGAGGACCATGAGCGCGACCAAGGCCGACGCAATCAAGGCCTCACGGAACACTCCGGTCACGGCTCCGCGCACGAACGTGGATTGATCGAAGTCGAGTTTCAGCTCGGTACCTTCGGGCGCCGACGCGCGCAGCATGGGCAGCAGGTCTTTCGTAGCGTCGACCACCGCCAACGTCGAGGCGTCCTCTTTCTTGAGAATGGCGAGGTACGTGGCGCGCTCACCATTGACGCGAACGATATTCTGCTGAATCGCGAAGCCGTCGTACACGTTGGCGACGTCGCCCAGAAATACCGTTGCTCCGTTGACGACCTTGATCGGCAAGCGATTGAATTCCGTCGTGCTACCCGGGCTGCCATTGAGGAGCACGTCGTAATCGAGCCGCCCGATCCGCGCCGAGCCCGCTGGCAAGATCACGTTCTGATTCAGCACTGCATTGACCACGTCCTGCGGCGCCAGGCCCTCGGCGGCCACGCGCGAGGGATCGATATCGACCGTCACTTGCCGTTGCCGTCCGCCGTAGGGCGCAGGCGTGGAGAGACCCGGGATCGTAAATAGACGTAGCCTGAGGAAGTTCAGCCCATAGTCGAAGAGCTGCTGCTCGCTCTGCCCCTTTCCGGACACGGTCAATTGGGCGACTGGCACGTTGGAGGCGTTGAAACGCAGCAACACCGGAGGTTGCGTGCCCGGCGGCATGATGCGGGTCGCGGACAACGACGCAGCACTGATCTGCGCGATCGCACCGCCGATGTCGGCGCTGGGCTCGAAATAGACTTTGATCACACTCGTGCTGTTGATCGACTGCGATTCGACCTTCGTGATACCGGCCACCGAGGTCGAAATGCCGCGCTCACTGACGAAGGTGATGCGGCGTTCCATGTCTTCGGCCGACAGCCCCGGGTAATTCCAAACCACGACCACGACTGGAATGTTGATTGACGGGAAGATGTCGACGTCCATCCCGAGGATGGAGAGAATGCCCATCAGCAGAATTGCCAGACAGAACGTCGCCACGGTGTATGGGCGGCGCAGAGCCAGGCGAACTATCCACATCGCGCGTCGTTAGGTTCAAGTCTCGTGCCATGAGCGCGATTCCGCCTCACGCTAGTACTGAGGCGGAAATGGCGCGACTGCGTCGGCGATCGAGCTCGGGAATGCTCGTTGCAAGGACCATCGCGCTCGGTAAGCGAGCCAAAGTAGAGGAATAAGATCATGTCAATCAGCGCAAGCTCGCACGTCGCTCACTCCGACGTTCGAATCGAGAGTCATTCGTCCGCGACTCGTTACTTGGTGCCCGTCGGGCGCCTGCTGTTCGCTGCCATCTTCTTGATGTCAGTGCCCATGCACTTTGCGCAATCGACGTACGATCACGCAGCGCAGCAGGGCGTTCCGCTCGCCAATGTGCTCGTCCCGCTCTCGGGTGTGCTCGAGCTATTCGGCGCTCTGAGCTTGCTGCTCGGCTACCGGGCGCGCATTGGTGCGGTGCTCCTGGCTTTGTTTTTGGTGCCGGTCACCCTGGCAATTCACAAGTTCTGGGGAATCGCCGATCCGATGCAAGCCCAGATGCAGCAGATCCATTTCATGAAGAACGTTGCCTTGCTCGGCGCGACGTTGCTGATGATGTACTTTGGCGCCGGCCCGATCAGTTTGGATGAGCGCGCGGGGCGCTGAAACATGCTGTCGCAAACGCGTGAAGGCAGCATCACATCCGAACTGCCGGTGTGACGCCGAGGCGCGCCACGAAGAGGCAGACTGTCACGATGACGCCGAGCGACCCGGCGTCACACTCCTCAGAGTGATGCGCTGCCGAGCAATTCGCGCAGCGGCACGCCCGCGTTGCGATCGGTATCTGGCGGCAAGCGAGCGATCTCGCGCAGGGTCGGGGCGAGGTCCGCTAGGCGCCGCGCGCTCGGCGCAGCCACGAAGCCGCGTGCGTCGAGCGCGCTGCCCGAAGCGACGAGCCAGACCCGCGCCGACTCGGGGTAGGCCTCACCGTGGTTCACGAAGCTGTCTGCCCGACCGTGGTCCGCGGTGATGAACAGCGCGGTGCGCGTGCCTTGCGCGGCCAAACGCTGCAACTCGTGGTCGACTTCCGCGATTCGAGCGTCCGCGCGACGCAGCGAGTCCAGGTAGCCGGCATAGTCGTTCATGTGCCCGAATTCGTCGGGCTCCCCCAACCCCAAAAACAAGAAGCGCGGCGCGTACGTTCTCAAATAGTGAACGCCGAGTTGTGCGGTGAGCGCGTCCGCGCGAAACTCGGCGTCACCGAGACCGTGCGGCGCGCTCTCGCCGAGCGCCAGAAGCCTTGCGCCTTCCGCGTCCCGCGCGAAGAGCTCGCGATGTGCGCCAGCGCGTCGCCCGCTCGAAATTATGGCGTTGCACGCGCCCTGGCTCGTCACCTTTGCGATCTCACTCCAAGAGGTGATCGCCGCCACGTCGGCGCGATCCCAGCTCGAGCCGGCCGTCAGCTCCTCGAGAATGGTGTGAGTTGCCACACCAGCGCACTGGTTGTTTGCGCAACCGGTGACTCTTCGCCCACTCAAGAGCTCAGCGTAGCCCGGCAATGACAGAAAGTTCGGACCCGACGCGCTGATTGGCGCGCCGTGACCAGGAGCGCCCAAGGCCGCACCGTGCGAGTCGATGATCGCATACAAGTTCGGCAGCAGCTCCCGCGCCGAAACCACTGCATTCGGCGGCAAATCGTGGGCGGCGGCGAGCTTTGGGTCGACGCCCTCGAACACCTCGTGCCAGCGCACGCCGTCGAGGGTCACGATCACGATCGCGACGGGTTGCTCGGCTCGTCCGGCAGCAAAGGGCAGCTTGTCCGTGCGCGTCTTCGGTGCCAGAGCGATACAGCTGGTGACAGTGAACGCCGCGCACGCGAGTGCCAGACGTTGCAACTGTCGACCGATACGGGGCCCGCCCGTATCGGCTTCGAGTTTGCTTTTCACGAGTGTTGAGTATGGCTTGAGCGCATGGCACCGCTGGAGCAAGTCGGTGACAGGCGTGGAAAGTCTTCGCCAGCGCCGCGCGCCGGCAGATGTTCCTCGGCAGCGCTTCGCAACGGCCACAGCGAGGAATTCCGCTACGTCATTCACACCTCATCGGGTTGCAAAAACCCTGCCCCAGTCGGACCCAGGCACTGGCACGCGCTTCGCAATCCCCGCCAGAAACCAGCGATTCGAAGGCTAGAAAGTCGAGGAACAATGAGCAAACCGGCGCGGGCAGAAAAGAAGATTCGGTATGCCGTGGTGGGCTTGGGGAACATCGCGCAAATGGCCGTATTGCCGGCGTTCGAGCACGCCACCGAGAACTCGGAGCTCGTGGCGCTCGTCTCGTCCGACGCGGAGAAACTGCGCGTGCTCGCCGACCGCTACAAAGTGAGCATTACCGGCACGTACGACGATCTCGATCGCCTGCTGCGAAGCGGCGAGATCGACGCTATTTACGTGGCTACGCCCAACACTCTCCATCGCAACGCGGTCGAACGCGCCGCGCGCGCGGGGGTCCACGTGCTGTGCGAGAAACCGCTGGCCGCCACTGTCGCCGACTGCCGCGCCATGATGCATGCCGCAGCCGATGCGCACATCAAGCTCATGACGGCTTATCGCCTGCACTTCGAACAGACCAACTTGAGGGCCGTCGAGCGCGTCCGAGCTGGGGAAATCGGCGAGCCGCGCATCTTCAGCTCGGTGTTCAGCCAGCAGGTGCGCGAAGGCGACATCCGCACTCGCGCCGAGCTCGGAGGCGGGGCGCTGTTCGACATGGGCATCTACTGCGTCAACGCGGCGCGCTACTTGTTTCAAGCCGAGCCCTTCGAGGTGATCGCGCTCGGGGTACGCGGAGCCGACCCGCGCTTCAGCCAGGTGGACGAGATGACCTCGGCGATCCTGCGCTTTCCAGGCGACCGCGTGGCCCAGTTCATCTCCAGCCAGGGCGCTGCAGACGTGTCCGAATTTCGCATCGTCGGCACGAAGGGCGATATTCGGCTCGACCCCGCGTACAGTTATCACGGCAAAATCCGAGAGTTTTTCACGATCGACGGGGACACGGAGGAGACCACGACGCCGATGTGCGATCAGTTCGCGCCCGAGCTCGTGCACTTCTCGCAGTCCATCCTCGAAGATCACGATCCGGAGCCCACTGGCGAAGAAGGACTTGCCGACGTGCGTATCTTGGAAGCAATCGTGGAATCGGCCGCCCTTGGTCGACGCATCACCCTGAGCCCGTTCGAGCGCAGCCAACGCCCCTCCGGCAACCTCCAGATGCGCAAGCCACCCGTCGGCGAGGTAGAACCGGTGAACGTGCCCCCGTCGGCCAAGTAGTGACAAAGCGCGTACTGGTCTGGCAGGCCAGCACGCGCGTTCGAGCCTCGGTTCAGGCCGCCTTTTTCCGGCTGGCGATACCTGTTCTTCTGGCGCCTTTGTTCACGCCGCGTCGCTTCGGAACCTTTGCGCCCGCGGCACGGGCCTGCGACAGCCCGATCGCGATGGCTTGTTTTCGGCTCGTTACCCGCTTCTTCGAGCGACCGGAGCGGAGCGTCCCGGTCGCTCGCTCGTGCATTGCGCGCTCGACTTTCTTCCCAGCGGCTGAAGCGTATTTCCTGTGGCCTGACTTTTTGGCTGCCATTTGCTACTCCTCGGTTACGTCGCTTGCGGTGTGGCTGGCTGTGCTCCAGCTGGCAGGTCGAGCTTGGGAGTCGCGACGTTGGAAATACGCCAGAAGGAGTACGCGACACCAACCAGCAGCAGCACCGCCAGCAGCCAGAGCACTCTCGTGAAGGGCGGCATGTGGCGCATTGGAATCTTCGGCTCGGGCAGGCGGGGCGAGTGCGCTGGGTCAGCGAAGGGACGCTGTTCACGAATACTCATGGGACTTCTCCTTGTCCCACAACCAAGCAATCGACATGCCTGCAACGAAGTCCGCGCAAGCAGCAGTGGCAGGCTGTCACAACGAATGCAGGACCGCCACGGCGCACTAACCTCTAGGGCAGCCCAATTTGCGGCGAGTTTGTGCGGCATGCCCGGTGCATCGGCGCGCGCGTGTCGAGACTTCCGAGGCGCATCGTCGCCTGCGTTGCATTCACGATCGTATCGTGGTGCGTCTCTGCCTTCGCAACGGACGCGCTCAACTCGAACAATCGCCCAAATGAGGAGTCTCAATCGATCACCGAGCAACCCGACGCGCGCGACGCGAACGACGCCGTGGCGCACACCGATTTCAACCTCGTCCCGGTCGTCGGTGGCAGCACGGATCTCGGCTTGGGTGGCGGCTACTTCGCCGGCTTGGCCCGACACAGAAAAGGCGTCGACCCGTTCTTGTGGAACATCGATTCCTCCGCGCTGATCACCTTCAAATACAACTCGTCGGGCGGCTTTACCGTGCCCTACCAAGACATTTATGCGCGGCTGACCATCCCGCGCTTGTTCGGCGCACCGCTACGAATGGAAGTCAGGCCGTCTTACACATGGGAGAGCATCAACTACTACGGCCTCGGGGACGCTTCTTCGACGCTCGCGCCCGAAAACTCACCGCGCGACTATTTCAGCTATCAACGCGGGCATCCTCAATTCGATCTCGATTTGCGCGGCAAGATCAGCGACCACTTGGCGGGCCGCGTCGGCTTTCGCTACATCCAAAATACCATCAAGGTGGCCGCGGATTCCAAGCTGGCAGAGGACCAACGCGCCGGGAGCGCTGAGGTCAAACGCCTGATCGGCCCGCTGCGCTCGCACGCAGTCGCGCAGTTCAAGTACGGGTTACAATGGGACACGCGCGACAACGAGACCACCTCTCACTCTGGCTCCTTCGACGCGCTAGACCTGAAGTTGAGCCCGGGCGGGACCTATGAATTTCCGTATCGCTATGGCGAAGCGACCCTGAGCCTGCGTGGCTTCATCCCGCTCGCCAAACCGGCGCTCACGCTCGCGGTGCGCGCGGTGGGGGATTGGATGTTCGGCAACGTGCCCTTTTACGAGCTCGCGCGCTTCGACGACACGTTCGCGATTGGCGGCACCAACGGCGTGCGCGGCGTGCCGGCGCAACGCTACTATGGCAAGCTGAAGGCGTTCGGCAACGTCGAGCTGCGCGCGGAGCTGTTCACGTTTCACACGCTGGGAAAGGCGGTCCTTCTTGCGCTCGTGCCCTTCTTCGACGCGGGTCGACTGTGGGCCGATAGCAACGCACAGCCAGCGCTCGATGGTCGCGGTGTCGGACTGAAGTATGGAACTGGAGCGGGCGTGCGGCTCCAGTCGGGGTCGGCGTTCGTGATTCGCGCAGACCTCGCCTGGTCGCCCGACGCGACCCCGATCAGCGGCTATTTCTCTGCGGGCCAAATGTTCTGAACGTCGCTACGCTGTGGACGAACGACGCGCCTCGCCGTGGCGAATTGACACGCGCAGTGAGCATGAGCAGCACGGCGCGGAACTTGAAAGGAGCTGCACATGCCAGAGCGAGCGGGGCAAAACGAGCCCAGGATCCGAGCAGCATTGAGCCTAGGCTTTTGTATCTGCGCCTCGGTTGCGGCGTGTACAGCGCACCCGGACCCGGTTACCCACACGCCGGCCGCAAGCATTCAAGCGCCAGCCGCGATAGCCGCCCCCCTAGCCATGGTGATGACCGCCGACGGCGGCCCGAACACCGCCCCGGCGCTCGGCACACCCACGGACCCGGCAGACCCCGGCACGGCCTTCGATCCTCCGGCAGAGTTGCACTTGCCGAGCACGCTCGGAATCGGCGAGCGCGTGCCGCTCTTGCTGGTGCTGCACGGCTTTGGCGTGTCGAGCTCACTGCTGATCGCCAAGGCTTCACTCAATCAGCTAGCGGACACGAAAAAGTTTGCCTACCTTGCGCCGGAAGGCGCGCGGGATTCGCAGGGGCGCCCGTTTTGGAACGCCGGCCCGAGCTGCTGCGATCTGGAGCACCGCGCACCGGACGACCTGAAGCGCCTGCGCGAATTACTCGATTTTAGCCTGAAGAGCAGTGCTATCGACCGAAAGCGCGTGTTCCTGATCGGTTACTCGAACGGCGCCTTCATGGCGCAACGCTTGGCGTGCGAGGCGAGCGAGCACTTGGCGGGCGTGATCAGCGTGGCGGGCGCGGCGCCCGGCCCCGAGGTGCCGTGCAACCCAACCACACCGCTCAGCTTCCTCGAGATCCACGGCGACGCGGATCCAGTCGTGCACTACGACGGCGGCGTCGTGTTCGATCGTACGGATCTGCCCGCGCACCCATCGGCGCGGAGCACCGTAAACGTCTGGGCGCAGCACCTCGGCTGCTCGGGCGATCTGCACCCGGTTGGCAGCATCGATCTCGAGCCCTACCTGGCAGGCAACGAAACCGAGGTGCAGCGCTTCGACGGCTGTCGCGGCAGCGTGGAGCTTTGGACGGTTCGCGGCGGCGGGCACTACGTCGCGTTGCAACCCCCTGCCCTCGACGCCCTCTGGAAATTCGTGCAAGCACACCCGAAGGGCGGCGCCTGAGCGGGCTCGGTTGTTGACCAAGGCCGCGTCTTCGTGTGTCGTTCTGCACGAGACCATGAAGAAGTACGACGAGATTCGGCGCATCCTAGTGGACGAGCTCGGTTTTACGGATCTCGACGCTTATCGCCGCTGGGTCGAGCGGGACCGCGCGAAATTGCTCGTCGATCCGCAGCTGATCGAGCGCCTCTCGCCCGATCACGTGGACTGTCGGGATTTCTGGCGTGTGTGTGACGAGCTGTTCGCGCTCGACCCCGTGTGCAACATCGCGGTCAGTCCCGCTCAGGGGCGTCTACCTCACGCCGTCGAGTCACGGCTCGACGCAAACCGCATGAATCTGCGCTTCGCGAAGAGCTTCGGAATCACGGCACTGTTGGAAGAGAACGCGCAGCAGCGGCTCAAAGTGTTCGAAATTGGCGCAGGCTACGGTTCGATCATGAACTTCGTGGAGACGCACACCAACCACGAATACACGGGGCTCGACGTCGTACCACGCGTGCCTGGCGTGGTCGGCGCAACTGCCGAAGGCTTGATTCCGGATGAGCTACTGAAGCAAGGCGCCGGCACGTACAGCTACGTCGTGTCTTCGAATGTCTTTCAACACCTGTCGAGTAAGCAGCGAGCGCGCTACTACGACGACGCGCGCACACTGCTCAAGCGCGGGGGCTTGTTCATCTTCAATCTGTGCGTCGATACCGGCAAACACCCGTATTTGCGCGACGCGGCTGGAAACGCCTGGTGCGATCATTACGGCCAATTCACGGCCGTGCCCAAAGCCGATATCTATACGACGTTGAACACGCTTTTCGGCGTGCTGTACGTGACTCAGCGCTACGACGGCGTGTTCAACTTCGTGTGCCAGAAACGCGACTGAGCAGCCGGAGCGCGAGCGAGTAACGCCAAGATGCCGGCGGGCAATACGTCGAGCAAGTACTTGTCCCAAGCTTGGAAGTTGAACGCGCTGAGCACCACGAACAGCACGACGAAGAAACGCCAAGCGCCGCGGCCAGCGAGCGACTCGCCGACCAGCCCTCCACCCAAGAAGGCGAAGCTGAACAGCACGCAGCTCGCTCCGCGCGGACCGAGCACCAGCGCCGCCCGCTGGAAATAGCCGAGGGTCGCGATACCGCTGCCGGCGAGCTCCGCCGAGAAATTTTGATGAGCGGGCGCGAGCAGATAGAAAATCGCAAAGCCGACGCCTGCAGTCCAGAAGCGCCACGTGCGCGGAATGCACGCAGCAACCGGCGCGAGATAGAAGCCGAGCGCGGCAACGTGATAGCTCGCCACGTAAGGGAAGAACCAGCCATACACGGCGTGAACGGTGCGCGGGATTTCGGCACGCGGAGTATCTGGAGCGAACCCGTGCCAGAGAACCACCAAAGCAAGCAACGGAGCGAGCGTAAGTAACGCCGCGAGTGCCGCGCGAAAACGGCGTTCAGTGACCGCCTGCAGCGCCTCGCCAATCGGAAAGATGATGCCGAATTGCCGGGTCAGCGGCACGAGACCGAGATACACCGCGTGGAGGCCGCGCGACTGCCAGCGGCCGCGCGTCACGACCTGCACGACCAACCAGAAGTAGAGCGCATCCGTGTAGAAGTGAGTCGCGCTCAGGTGAAAATAGGGATTGAGAGCGAGTAGCGCGATCGCGAGCGTCGCGTACCGGTCGCAGCATTGCTGCGCGAACCGCGCAAACCGCAATAGCGCGCTCGCCATCAAGGAACAGTCGATGACGCGCAGCAGCCACAGGCGCGGCGCGATCGCCAGCACACGACCGGCCAAGTACAAACTGAGCGGCGCCTGGGGCGCCGGGTAGTGGCGCAAAAATTCTAACGACGGAAACAAGCCGGCCCGCGCGAAGGCTTGCGCGGCAGGGAAAAAGACGACTTCGTCGCGGACGGGACCGCGTGGCTGCAGGAGCGCAATCACCACGAGGTCGAAGACCAGCGCCGCTAGCGGAATCAACCACCAGGGAACAGGCCCGTTTTTCGCTCGCCACATCGACGCGCGTTCATTAGCACGCCTGATCCTGGATACGGAAAAGCGCCGTAGCTAGCCGCCGTCAGCTCTAGTTGCAAGGCGCAGAAGAAGCCCACGGTTTGCCGCCACCGCAGCAGTTGTTGGCATCCGTTGGGTCGTTGTTCTGCGTGTAGTAGGCGGCCGTGTACACCATGCCACCTTTAGAGGCCTTGTCGCCCATCTGATACACTTGAGTGGCGGACCAGATCGAAACGCTGCAGCTCGTCGCTCCGGAACCAGCGCTGCTGCTCGAGCCTGCTGCACTCGCGCCCGCCATACCCGCGCCCGCGGCACCGCTGTTGCCGCCCGCGCCCGCTGCGCTACTGCTACCGCCCAGGTTCGAGGAGCCGCTGCCTGCCGCCGATGCGCCAGCGAAGGAAGCGCCACCGCCCGTACCCGCCACGCTGCTCGTGCCGCCAAAGGCGTTGTTGGTGCTCCCGGCACCAGCCACGACGCTGCTGCTGCCAGACGTACCGCTGCCGCTCGCGCCGAGCTCGCTACCCGTGGTGCCGCCAGCACCGGTCAACCCGCCGGCACCCAGTGTGCTGTCACCACCGTCACTGCTCGTGGGCGAGTCTTCGGCCACCGCGCAAGCCTGAAAGGCGAGTGCGAAAAAACAAAAGGTTCCCCTCACTGATTTCGGAAAAAATTCAGCGCGCATGATTCGAAGTCCGAGAGACTCGACCGAGCAACGGCTCGGCGGCATAAGCTTCACTACCCGAGATCCGTCGCTCGCTCACGCTTGCGACGCACGAGGCACCAATATGATCACCGCTTTGACTCGAAATCACCAAGTCAGCAGCAGCCGTGAGCACACCGGGCCTGAGCGCACTGGCAGGCGTGCAAGCAACAGCACTATAATAACTCCCAAGGGTTATACATGGGATTCTCCGGCACTGCGGTTGGCCGCTCCAACTCGTGAGGCGAGACCAGCGCAGCAACCGGGGCGTGACGGAATTGCCTCAGCCATATTGGCGCGGCTGTGTCGTTTCCGCTCTCGACACCCAGAAGGGTGACTGGCGGATATCGCCAGCCCATTGGGCCATCTTCGTTACGAAACGGCGACCTGCACGTATCTGGATGCGTGAACCGTGAGAGGAAATTTGAAACGTTGGAGCGCGAGCGAGTGATGCAGTCTTGCGCCTGCCCATATCAGCGTGTTGTTCTGGCCAGCAGGTCGAACTCCGCCCCTTTCCCTTCGACGAGGTAGTCCTGTCCGCAGCGCACTTCAACATCGAGCGGCTCGCGCTCTTGGAAGAACGGTCGGTAGATAGCGCGCTGGCCTGGCTCGCGTCGACCGGAAAGGTCGGTTCGAGCGCGACTGGCTCACTGCCGCGGCGGGCGCTCTTTTCCTGCATGGTCGAGCGCGCGCTGCCGATTCCGCTGGATTTATTGGGCGTCAGCGCCTTGCTGCTGATCGACGACGAACCGGCCGTCCTGCGTTCGATGGCGCGCGTGTTGCGCCAAGCCGCGCCGGCCTTAGAGCTGTCCTTCGCCGAAGGCGCCAAGGATGCGCTACGGCAGGTCGCCGCACTCAAATCCGGCGCCGTGCTCGTCGACGCCTACATGCCCGAAACGGGCGGGGTCGAGGTGTGCTCGCGCATTCGCGCGACGCGGGCCACCGCGCACGTCCCAGTTCTGGCAATGACGGCTGACCCGACCCCCGAGCTTGCCGCCGCGTTCACGCGAGCCGGTGCCGTTGCATTTCTGGAAAAGCCGGTCGACGCGCCGGCACTGTTCGAAGCGCTATCCACTCACCTAATGCCGAACTCGGCCGGAGATTGGTAATGATGAAGGATCAGATTGCCACTTTTATTCGGGAGGAGAGTCCGTCGGGCGTCGTCAAGGCGGCCGATCGCACAGAAGTGCCCGAGTCGCGCCAGCGGCCGCGCGAAGACTTCAATCGGCCACGCCGGTTGCGCGCGCGCCGGGTACGCGCTGAAGAGCTGCAGCTCGAAGGCCTCGAGGCCAGCGCGCGACACACGACGCTCGGTGACATTCGCGCGACCGTCGAAGACCTGTCTCTGACTGGCGCGGCGCTCTTCATCGCAGGCGGTGCAGCCAAGTCCAGCCTAGTCTTGAACGGCGACCGCTTGGAGCACATGCAGATGGTGTGTCGCGGCGCGCTGCTGTACGAGGGCGACGCGCACGTGCGCCGCGTGACCGAGCGCGGCAACGATTTGATCATCGGTGTCGAAGTGCAGGAACGCACGATCGACCTATCCGAGCTGTACCGTTTGGGCACGAAGCACAGCTTCTCCGAACGCCTGTATGGCATGTTCGAGCCGCAAGAAGACGACGTTTCCGACGCCTTCAAGGTTTGGGTGAATGACCTGCGCGGTTCGCTCGAACGCATGAAAACCTTCCTCGACGCCGAGGAGGCAGCGCTCGACAACCTGGATTTATTCACGCGCCAGCAGACGCTCAAGACCTATTTGGAGGCCGCCGCGCCGCGCTTGATCGACAAGCTGAACGGTTCGTCGCGCGAGCTGTACGCGCTGGTCTCGAACCTAGCCGAGGAACAACACTCTATTTACCGCAGCTACTACAAGAAGCAGATAGCTCCGTTGATCGTGCACTCGCCGCTCCTGCGCCGCGCGTACACGAAGCCCTTGGGCTACGCCGGAGATTACGAGATGATGAACATGCTGTACCGCGAGCACGCGGAGGGAGAATCCCTGTTTGGGAAGGCGCTGAACCTGTACGCGGCGCAGGAGGGCGCGGCGCAGGCCAACATCAACCGCCTCGAGTACCTGTCGACAAAAATTCGCGCGGCGATCGAAGTGCGCGGGCGCGTGCGCCTGGCAAGCATCGGCTGCGGACCTGCGCGCGAGTTGTTCGTCTTGCTCGAAAAAAGCCCCGAGCTCGGCCAATACATCGACGTCGCATTGATCGATCAGGAGGAGCGCGTGCTCACTTACTGCGAGCGCACGCTCTCACCCATTGCGATCCGAACCGGCGCTAAGGTGCACTTCATCAAGGAGTCCGTACGGCGGCTCTTGACGGCCAAGAAATTGAAGGATGCCCTCGGCGAGCGCGATTTCATCTACAGCGCGGGGCTCTTCGATTATCTCAATGCGCGCAGCTTTTCGGCACTTTTGTCGGTTCTGTACGAGGCGCTGGCCCCGAGCGGGCATTTGGCGATCGGCAACGTTGCGAGTAACAATCCGAGCCGGTATTTCATGGAGTACTGCTTGGATTGGTTCTTGATCCACCGGAGCCGCGAGGACCTGCTCTCCTTCGCACACGCGCTCGAGCCGGTTCCCGCTCGCACTCAGGTCGATGCCGAACCGAGCGGAGTCAATTTGTTCCTTCACATCTGGAAGTAAATGGGGCAAGCGCCCGCGCGGCATCCAAGCTTCGAAGAGTCGCTTTCGGCGATCAACCTCGCGGGGGCGCGATTGGGCTACGTGCTCTCGGCTCTGCTCATGCCAGCGGGCGTGATGCTCGATATCGCCGTCGTGCCAGAGCACGCGAAGTCTTTCCTGGTGATCCGCCTGGCGGCAGGCGCGCTGGCCATTGCGTGCCTCGCGCTCACCTACGTGCGGGGGGCGGCGGCGCACCCAGTGCTGCTGGGTGCCGGACCGCCGCTGATCTGCGCGAGCGCGATCGAGCTATTGATCGTCCGTTTGAGCGGCGCGGTCTCGCCCTACTACGCCGGCCTCAATCTATGCATTTTGGCGGTCGCGGTCCTGTACACGTGGCGTTGGCAGCAAGCGGCGTTGGTGAGCTGCGCGATTCTCGGGCTGTGGCTCGTGCCCGCGCTGCCCGACGTGCTGGCACGGCGGCTCGAGTTCGCTCCCTTCTTCAGCAACTTGTACTTTCTATCGTTGACCAGTGTTATCGCAGTGGCGTCTGCGGTCATTCGCTATCGCTCGGCCGAGCGCGAATATGCGGCGCGCCGCGGGCTTGCCGAAACCAGCGCCGAGCTTTCGGCGACGCTCGAGCGGGTCCAAGAGCTGGACCGGCTGAAGAACGAGTTCTTCGCGAATGTTTCCCATGAGCTACGCACACCGCTCACGCTCATCCTCACCCCGATCGAGGACTTGCTAACCCGTCAATTTGCGGAAGGGACGCGCGACGCGCTGCTCGTCATTCGGCGCAATGCTTATCGGCTACTTCGCCTGATCGACGACCTGCTCGATCTCGCGCGCCTCGACGGCGGCGGTTTGCGCTTGCACGTGGCCGAGTTGGACTTGGTCGAGATCGCTCAGCGCGTGGCAGATGCGGCGCGGCCCGCGGCTGAAGTACGAGGCATCAGCCTGCTCGTCGAGGCACAGGAGCCCGAGCTGCCGGCCTTCGGGGATCCGCATCGGCTCGAGATCGTGCTGACGAACCTGGTCGGCAATGCGCTGAAGTTTTCGCCTGACCGTGCGCGTATTTCGGTGCGCGTTTGGAGCGATGGCGCGCACGTCGGAATCGACGTCTCCGACGACGGACCCGGCATCGCCGAGAGCGAGCTCGGGCGCATTTTCGATCGCTTTTATCAAGTCGAAGGCTCCGAGCGGCGGCGTCAAGGCGGCGCCGGCATCGGCCTGGCCTTGGCCAAGAAACTCGTCGAGCTGCATGGTGGAGACCTGAGCGTGAAGAGTCAGCTCGGGGTCGGCTCGACGTTCCGCGTCAGCTTGCCGCGCGGACGCGAGCATTTCCCAGACGCCGTCTTGGAGCGACGCCGCGTCAAGGTCGAGGACCACCCCGGACGCCGCTCGAATGATCGTCCGCTCGAGCTACCGAGCGAAGGGTTCGTCGCGCCGCCACCGCCCGAGCTGGAGAGCGAGCCGCTGCGCATGGACCGCGGGCGAAGACCGCGCATCTTGCTGGCCGAAGACGAACGAGATCTGCGCGAGTACATCGAAACCATCCTCAAGCCGCACTTCGACGTCACGAGCGTCAGTGACGGTGCAGCTGCGCTCACGCGATTGAAAGCCGGCCGCGTGGATCTCGTGCTGACCGACTTGATGATGCCCGGTACGAGCGGGACGGACCTATGTCGCAAGCTCAAGTTGGACCCGAGCCTGCGCAGCTTGCCGGTGATCGTGCTGACCGCGTTGTCGAGCACCGACAACGTGCTCGACGCCTACTCCGCTGGCGCCGACGACTTCGTTACCAAACCGTTTCATAGTCGGGTGCTGGTTGCGCGCATCAACGCGCAGCTCAAGCTACGCGCCTTGGGGTTCCAAATCGCCGATCAGGCTCGGCTCGCCACGGCTGGCATGTTGGCCGGAGGGGTCGCGCACGAGGTCAAAAATCCGCTCAATGCCATCGCCAATGCGGCCCGCCTGCTCCCCAACGCGAAGACGCGCCCGGAGCTGGAGGGTAAGTTGCTCGGCATCATCGTAGAAGGCGCCCGCCGCATCGAAGACATCGTGAACTCGCTGGAAGACCACGTTCACCCAGCAGAAGGCGCGCAAGCCTTGCCCTGTGACGTGAAATCCGGGTTAGAGTCGTCGCTCCGCCTGTTGGAGCACAAGATGAACGGCGTCGCGGTCCACGCTCAGTACGGGAACACTCGCCCGGTGCTGGCGCTCGCGCGCGAGCTCAATCACGTGTTCCTGAATTTGCTCGACAACGCGGTGCGCGCGGGCTCCTCGAACATTTGGATTCAGCTCGAGGATGCCGACAGCCACGTTCGGCTCAGCATCGCCGATGACGGCCCCGGTATCACGCCGGAGGCGGCTGAGCTCATTTTCGAGCCCTTCTACACGACGCGCGCGATTGGCCAGGGCATGGGGCTTGGTTTGTACCTGTCGCGGCGCATCGTCGAGGGTTGTGGCGGCCGGCTTCAATACCGACCACGCGACGTGGGTGGCGCAGAATTTTTGGTCGAGCTGCCGAGCGGTGAGGCTCGAGCATGAGCGCCAAGGTTCTCTTCGTCGACGACGACGAGAGCAATTTGATCGTGTGCCGCGAAGCGTGCGGGGACGAGTTCTCGGTGCTCACCGCGGACGGCGCCGAAGCCGCGCTCGAAATCCTGGGCAACCACGAAGTCGGCGCCATCATCGCGGACCAACGCATGCCGGGCACCACCGGCGTAGCGCTGCTGGAGCGCGTGCACGCAGAATACCCCGACACGGTTCGGTTGTTGATCACCGCGTACAGTGACATTCGCGCTGCTATCGACGCCATCAATTGTGGTCACGTGCGGCGCTACCTGAAAAAACCCTGGCTGCCTGAAGAATTGCGCAACGAGGTACGCGACGCGCTTCAGAGCTATCGTTTGAAGCGCGAGCGGGACGCGCTCGATATCCGGCTGCGCGAAACAGAGCGTGTTTACGCGCTGGGCGTCGTCGCGGCCAGCATCGGCCACGAGCTAAAGACGCCGATCGGTTGGATCACCAACAATCTGTCGTACATGCAGCGCGAGCTGCGTCACTTGCAAAAGCCGATCGAGCGCGAGCGCCTCGGCACCTTGCTCGAGGAAGTGGACGCGAGCCTCGCCGACACGCGGGCCGGCGTGGAGCGGTTACTGGAGATCGTGCACGGCATCGAGGCGGCCAGCCATTTCCGCGTGACCGACACCGAGGTCGTGGACCTTTCCGAAGTATTGCGGCTGAGCCTGCGCGTCGTGTCGAGCGAGCTGCGGCGCGGGGCGTCGCTCGAGGTCAACGTCGTGGGCTGCCCAAAGGTTCGAGGCTCGAGCACCAAGCTCGGGCAAGTCATGCTCAACTTGTTGGTCAACGCCATCCAAGTCCTGTCGACCCGCCCGCGTGAAGACAACGCGATCAGCGTGCGCCTGAGCGTGGACGAATCCAACGCGCTCTTTCAAGTGGCGGACAACGGCCCCGGTATCCCGTCCGACGTAGAAGAAAAGATCTTCGATCCATTCTTCACGACCAAGGATTTTGGCTCCGGCTTGGGTCTCGCTATCTCACGCCGTATCGCCGACGAGTCGGGCGGGCAACTCGCAGTAACGCGCGACCCAAAGCTCGGCGGCGCCTGCTTCACGCTCATACTGCCGCTCGTTTCTTGAACGGCGAACGGCGCCCTCAGCGGTTGCAATCGGCCGCGGTGAGCATGTGGATCCAATCGCCCACCAGGCTCACGGCGTTCGTGTCCACGACGTAGGACCCGATCTGCGGCATGCGCCCGGTGGCTGGGTCCGCCAAATTCATGCGCTGCCAGATCGCGGAATCCATCTCATCCCCTGGCACCATTCGCTCGGTCGCCGGGGCGCCCGAGGGCGCCGCTTTGTTGATCGGAACATTGCAGATCTGGGTGTCCTTCAGCAGCGTGTCGTAACGCAAATCGAAGAGCGCGAACGCGCCGCCCGGGCGGTGACAGAACCCGCAATTCGCGTGCAGGTATGAGCGCGCTTCTTGCTCTGTCGTGGCCCCTGCCGAGGGGCTTCCGGCCTGGCCGGGATACGGCGTAACGAGCGCCGTCTTGTACGGCATCGCCAGCGGCGCATCGAACAACCCGAGCGCCGCGAACGTGTCGAGTTGATTCTTGGTCCCCACGACGCGGTTTAGCTGCGCGGTCTCGGGTCCGAGGGTGAAGCCGGCAGCCGCATTGTGACACGTGAGGCAATCCTCCTGGCTCGGGTAGTTCCAAGGCACGGTGCGCGTGCCTGTATTGAACATGAGCGACACGCGATCAGCCGAGACGATCGTCGCGTCAGTCTGTGCCTCGTCCCACTCGTAGCTGTAGCCGACCCAGTCAGCGGCATCTAGGTGCATGAACAAGCGAGTCTCGACCAGCTTTTGGTCGAACATGAAGATCTTGATCATGACGGTGCCGACCGGGAAGTCCCAACGGCCGTCGTCCTGAACGCCATCGGGGCAGTCCGCCATGTTTGCAGCGCAATTGCGGACGTGAATCTTCCCGCCTGCGGGCAACACAAAAGCCCGCTGCTTGTCGGCCGAATCCGACCAGAGCGGGCTGTTGACCTCGTAGCTCACCGCCGTGGAGATGGGTTTGCGCGTGTCGGTCGGGTCCGTGCAACCGGTCAAGCTCAGCGTCGTGATCGGCGAGAAGACATCGGCCGGAGGTGTGCAAGTGCCAACGACCGCAGCCCCAGCAGCACCCGCGGCTCCGCCGCCGCTTCCACCGGCAAGTGAGCTTGCGCCGCCCGTTGCACTCGCACCCGCGCCGCCGCCACTGCCACTCGCACCCGTGGAGCCGGCAGTACCCGACGTGCCGGCGTTAGCGCCAGCGCCGCCACCGCTCGCGGTCTTCGAGTCAGAGCTACCGCACGCGGCGAGCAGGCAACTAATTGCAAAGGCGGCTGAGATCTTCGAATCAAACATGGAATTTTCTCAGGGTAGCAGCGGGAAAGGAAGCCATATTGCCTCAATCACCGTGCCGATGCGATGTGTGCATCGACACGCCATTCGAACACGCCATTCGACACGCGAGGAGGAAGGGTAGCCGAACACCTACATGCGTGCACACAAGAGCGACGCTTTTTGCGACCTTTCACGGTCGAGTGAAGCATCGTAGACTGCTTGCCATTCGCAGTTGCGGCAGCCGCGCCCTTCTGCGCCCTGGAGGATTCACAATGACCCGAGCCCTACTTTGTAGTGTCTTCTTACTCTCGCTCTCGTGCTCCAGCTCGCCCTCTGACAACGGCAGCACAAGCGGATCGAGCGGAGAGTCGAGCACCAGCGGCGGCAGCGGCACGCAAAGTGGTGCTGGCTCGAGCAGCACCGCAGCCGGAGCCGGAGCGACTGCGAGTGGCGGCGCCGGCAATGGCTTCGCAGGCGCGCGCGGTGCCTCAGGGACGGCCGGCGCAGGCGGCACCGCAACGGCGGGCGGAGCCGGCGCGACCGTCGCAGGCTCCGTCACGCAATGGGGCAATGACATCGCGCGCAGCGCGCACTGGGTCGACGCGAGCCTCACTCAAGCCAACGTAAAGACCAAAATGGCGCAGGACACCTTCCCTGCACCGACCGGGGCCACGACCGAATACGCCGGCAAGTTCGCGGGAGAGCTCGCTGCACTGCCGTTGTATTTGGCTGGCGCGACCGCCGGCGCGGGCGAGTATATCGCGGTCACCACGCAGAATGACGTGTACGCATTCCACGAAACCACCGGCGCGCTGGTTTGGAAGCACAACGTCGGCGCAAACATCGCCGCCGGCGGCAGTCTCTGTGGCACCCCAACGAATCACGGCATCGTCGGCACACCGGTGATCGACGCGACGGCGCGCGTGATTTACCTCGTCGCGGGCATCGCCACCCCCGAGCACCACGAGATCCACGCGCTCAACGCTGACACCGGCATGGAGCTGACCGGCGGCTGGCCCGTCGATGTCTCGAAGATCAAGGCCGGCACACTCGCGTTCGATGAGAAAGTCCAGAATCAGCGCAGCGCGTTGTCTTTGGTCAACGGCGTCGTGTACGCCTCTTTCGGCGGCTATTGCGGCGATCAGGGCGACTATCACGGCTGGGTCATCGGCGTGAACAGCAAGGACCCGACGAAGACCGGCGCGTGGGCCACTATCGAGCAACAAGCGGGGATCTGGGCGCCCGGCGGCATGGCCTCCGACGGCACGGGCGTTTTTGCCGTCACCGGCAACTCCGGCATCATGGGTGATCACACGAATAGCGACAGCGAGGAGATCATCCGCGTCACGGGGCTCGGTGTGGGCATGCGTGACACCAAGGACATGTTCTTCCCCTCGGAATGGGCGACCCCGATGAACGCGCATGACTTGGACTTCGGTTCGAGCAGCCCGGCCGTGATCACCGTGCCCAATTCGACGCCTTCGACCGTGATCGTCGCGCCGTCCAAGAATGGGCGCGTGTACTTCCTCGACGCGGGCAACCTCGGCGCCTCGCTAGGCCAGTTCGCCGATATGGCGGTGGCCGATACCACGGGGGCATCCGTGTACACTGCGCCGAGCGCCTACACGTCCGCCTCTGGCGTGCACGTCGCAATCACTACCGGCGCCGGCTCGCAATGCCCCGGAACGGGCAACGACGGCAGCGTCATGTCCATCCTGATGCAGCCGGGCATGACACCTACCGCGGCGCCGACCCCCAAAATTTCCTGGTGCGCGGCGATAGCGACGGACGCGACCATCCACCGTTCGCCAATTTCGACCAACAGCTCGGGCAGCACCGACCCCATCGTGTGGCTGGTGAACGGCACGAAGCTCAATGCCTTCGATGGCGAGACGGGCGCTTCGCTGTACACCGGCGGCACGGGCACGTGCGGCGGCGTTCACGCCTTCACCACGCTGATCGACGCCAATGGGCATCTGATCATGGGCGGGGACGCGGCAGGCCAAGCGCATCTGTGCTCCTGGTCGGTCCACAACTGAGCTGAAAACCCTGATAAAAGACTTCGGGCATGAGGCATGTCCGAGTCGCGACGCTGGCGGTCCTGGCCGTCGCTCTGAATCTGGGTTGCTCACGCCATCAGGAGGCGCCACAGCGCCTGGTCTTGTCCGGGGAAAGCGCAACCAGCGGCGTTGGGCCACTCGTCTACGTCAGTGACGAGCCGGGCGGCAGCGTCTCGGTCGTCGATCCGAGCACGGCGAAGGTCTTGGCCACGATCGCCGTCGGCAAACGGCCGCGCGGCCTCAAATTGTCGCACGACCACAAGCGGCTGTACGTGGCGGTTTCTGGGTCGCCCGCCGGAGGTCCCGGCGTCGATGAGTCCAAGCTACCGCCAGCCGATCACAGCGCGGACGGCATCGCCGTGCTGGATCTGACGGCGCGCAAGGTCGCGCATGTGCTGCCCAGCGGTCCGGATCCGGAGACGCTCGACGTGTCCCCCGACGGAGCCACGTTGTTCATTTCCAATGAAGAGAGCTCGGAGCTCAGCGCGCTCGATCTCGCGTCCGGCAAAATCCGTGGCAAAGCGAGCGTCGGCAAAGAGCCGGGCGGCGTGGCGGTGCGCCCCGACGGCAAGGTCGTCTATGTCACGTGCAAGCGAGCTGGCGAAGTCACGGTGGTTGACACGTCAACACTCGAAGTTTTGGCGCAGATCACCACGGGTCGTCAACCGCGCGCCATCGTGTTCAGCAAGGACGGCGGCACGGCATTCGTGAGCAACGAGCTCGGAGGGACGGTCAGCGTAGTCGACACGGGGGCCCAAAAATCCAGCCAAGACATCGCGATCCACGAAGATTCACCGATGCCTTCCGGAGTCCGCCCGGTGGGCATGGTGCTCTCGGAGGACGGCAAATGGCTGTACCTCTCGACTGGCCGCGGCGGCTCGCTCGCCATCATCGATGTCGCGCAGCGCAAACAGGTGCGTTCGATCGACGGCATCGGCGACCGGCCCTGGGGTATCGCATTGAGCCCGGACGGCAAGCTGCTCTACTCGGCCAACGGCACCTCGACCGACCTGTCGATCGTCAATCTGACGACGGGCAACGTCGACAAGCGCGTGCACATCGGCGGGTTGCCCTGGGGCGTGGTCGTCGCCGACTAGCGACGCCGCGCGCGCGACTGACAGGCGCCAACGCGCCGCTCAGGGGCAAGTCTTGATCGAGTCGATCCAGTTGCCGATCAGCGTGGTGGCCTGCGTGTCGACCACGTTGCTCGCGACCGACGGCATGCGGCCGTAGTCTTGCGTCCCAGGGTTCGCGGGAATCATGATGTTCATGCGAATCCACATCGCGGACTGCGCGTGATTTCCCGGGTCAAAATCCGCATATTGCGTCTGTGGGTTCGGCGGAATGCCGTTCTGCTCCATCAGGTTGCAAATGTTCGTGTCCTTGAGTGACAGGCTGTAGCGCAGATCGAAGCCTTGATCATTGACGTCGGGGCGATGACAGAAGCCGCAGTTGGCACCCAAGTAGGAACGCGCTTGTTGATCGAGGACCGCGTCGGCAGTGCCAGTCGGCGCTGGGTCGTTCAAGCCGAGCGCAGCGTTCGTGTACGGCTCGACCATCGGCGTGGCGTACGGCGTGGTCGGCGCGGTGGCGTCGAACAACCCCAGCGCTTTGAAGGCGTCGATCTGGTTCACCATGCCGCCGCCACTGGTCGCACTGACCATGCGGTTCATCTGGTCCGTCTCGGGGCCAATCGTGCCGACAGCTGGGCTGTGGCAGCCCGCGCAGTCCAGGAAGTTCGGGTAATTCCAGGTGACCGTGCGCGTGCCCGTGTTGAACGACACTTGAGTGCGTGCGTTCGGCACGATGGTCGCCTCGGTCTGCGCTTCGTTCCAGGCGTAGTTGTAGCCGACCCAGTCAGCGCCGAGCTGGAAGCCGTACGTGTTTTGAAGCAAGGTCGAGGTCGCGGCATCGACGTGCATCAGCAAGCGTGTTTCGACGAGCTTGCCGTCGAACATGAAGTTTTTGATCATCACGGTGCCGACTGGGAGCACCCATTTGCCGGTGTCCGCCGGGCCGTTCGAGATGCCCATGGGAGACGTGCAGTCCGCCGCGAGCACGCTGGCACCGGCATTGGGCATGCAATTCTTCACGTGGATCTTGCCGCCCGCCGGCAGGACGAACGCTCGCGATTTAGCCGCATTGTCCGACCAGAGCGGGCTGTTGACCTCGTACGGGATGGCTTTGGCCACGAATTTCGTGGGGGAGCTTGCGTCCATACACCCCGTGAGGCTGAGCTTGCAGATGGGCAGCGCAGTGCCCGACGGCGGCACGCAATCTTGCGCCGCAGTGGGCGTGCTGCAGCTCGGCCCGCCGTCGCCTACGTCGCCGCCCGCGCCGCCACCGGTCGCACCAGCAGCGCCGCCGCCATTGCCCGCGCTACCGCCGGCCGCTTGCCCGCTGGCTCCTGCAGAGCTCGAGCCGCCCGTGTTGCTCTGGCCAGCGGCACCCGCAGCGCCGCTCGAGGCACCGGAGCCGCCAGGCGTTCCGCTCCCGCCGCCGCTGCTCGAGCACGCGAGAGCGGCCGATGCGACCGCGAACGAACACACAGCGAGCCGAACCTTAGTCATGGATGATGTCAGCCTCTGCTGCTTGGATATTTGGGTGAGCGTGCTCATCGAAGCTCGGGCTCCGGTTAGGGGGCGTCAGTTACCGACCAACGACCAGGAGCACAAATGCCCGAGCGCCCAGACCACGATACGGTTTTTGACCGCGATGGGGAAGCTCATGCTTGGCACGCCCGTGCACGCCGCACCGGTCGTCGTCGTCACGGCTGCGCCTGTGTCGCCGTCCACTGCGCGCAGCTGGTTGCCATCGATGAACCACACGAGCGGGTTTGCGCTCGCGCCGTCGGTCGTCGTCGAGAT